>QIAR01000029.1 GCA_003225595.1 Acidobacteriota bacterium
CGTGGGTCTGAACATGGACGATGCCATATGGGACGTTACGGTATTTACGAAGAACCGTCAGCGCCTGCTCGCAGGCGACATAGCCGACGCCTTCTTCGCAGCGGTGCTCAAGCAGGCACATCGGCGCGACCTGCTCTCAAATGAGCACTTCACCGTGGATGGGACTCTGCTGGAGGCATGGGCGGGACAGAAGAGTTTCCGCCGCATCGAAGACAATCAGCAGCCGCCAGCGGCAGGAACTGGCGAATGCTCGAACCCAACGGTGAACTTTCACGGTGAGAAACGCAGCAACGAAACGCACTGTTCCATTACTGACCCCGATGCCATGTTGGCCCGCAAGAGCCTGGGCACTGGCGCGGTGCTGGCTTATCGTGGCCATCTCCTAACGGAAAATCGCAACGGTCTAGTCGTTTCGACGCTGACCACCCGAGCCTACGGTTCAGCAGAGCGCGATGCTGCACTGCTGATGGCCGAATCGCTGCCGGGAACACGCCGCGTCACTTTGGGCGGCGACAAAGGCTACGACACCCACGACTTTATCGCCGAACTGCGCCACATGGAGATAACTCCACACGTCGCACAGAACGCCATGAACCGCCGCAGTGCCGTGGATGAGCGCACAACTCGGCATGAAGGGTATCGAATCAGCCAGAGGAAGCGAAAGCGAAAAGCGTCGGGCTATTACGCAAGCTACGGCATCGCGGACTGGAGCGAGTCGGATGGATGTTCACATTCACGGCGGCAGCTTACAACTTGGTACGCATCCGCAATCTGATGCGCGGTGCCCCACAGCCTCAGTGTGCCTGACGCCCAGTCAACCGCCTCTACACCCACCCCGAACAACCCACAAATAGACTCTGAAGAAACCTCGCAGAGGCGTGTTAGCACCGTGTCTGCTTGTTTTTCAGCAGCCTGCTAGGAGCGATGCCGCCCGATTAAGAACCTCCCGCTTGAAACAGCAGCGCCGCGGGTCCAATCATCACAGATCGGCTTGGCGGTACAGGGAACTTATTGCCGGACAAATCGTAGTATTGCGTATATTGACTGGCAATAGTGTGGGCCGACGTGACGGAGCCGTTCCACATGATCTCAGCCTGATAGCCGCCTGGACGGGTGAGAAAACAAGTCCAAGTTGAGTCACTCGCCATAGAACAAGGAGTCGTCAGCGTTGACCCAACCAGCCATTTGTAGACTTCTCCATAAGCTCTTCCTGCCTTGTGGATGCCGTTGACCGGATCCCAGAGAGTTCCAACACCCGCACCATCCCATAGATACCAGATGGAGCGTGCCGCACCATTCGACCAGCTAAGAATCGCATGACGTGCCAGCCAAGCGGCTTGTTGCCCTTGATCGGGGAGATTGGTGTCCCTTCCCCAACCGTGCTCCGTGTCCCACAACGGTTTTGACCCCTGACCACGATTTTTCATGACACTTTTCATGTTTGCGACCAGCGGCGCGATAAGTTCTGGTGAATTGGTGACTCCGCTGGTGAAGCCTACGTATCCATGGAAGGGAATGATATCGGCGTAGGCGCCACCACCGGCGGCCAGATACGCGTCCATCCACTTGTAAGCGTTCGTTCCCTGGGGAGCAGGGCCTAACACGTTGGCATTGGGATCTTGCGCTTTGATGATCTGATAAGCATCTCTTGCCATGGTCAGCAATTGAGCGGTAGTTCCCGTCCAGAAATTTGAGGCATTGGGCTCGTTCCAGAGTTCCCAATACTTGATCTTGCCCGCGTAACGGGTGCTAACCGCGGTGATAAAATCCTTCCAGTACTGCTCGTTCGCTGGGGGGTAACACGATCCCGCAGGATTGTTGGTACACGTGCCTGTTGGATTTGAAGATGCCCAAGCTGGCGTCCTGCCGAACGTGTAAAGCAGATCTACCCCGTGAGATTGAGTGAGACTGAGCAGATTGTCCAAGGCCGTCCAGTTGTAAACGCCTTTGGCGGTGTTTATATCCGACCAGCTCACTGCCGGGTACACGTTCCACGTCCGAAAAGTACCAAACCCAACTGAGGGCCAGCCGTGTCTGGCGGCATTAGTCTCATGCAGCCCGAAAAAAACGCCAGGCGTCCCGCTTGTTTGCACGGTGGCCGAGACGGTCGCATTACTGGTACTCGCAGAAAAAATTCCCGAGCTGTCTGTAACGGTGAGCGTTGCTCCGGTTGTTGGATTAATCGAAGACGCTGCCTGGTGGCCCTTGCCGTGGGTGCGAACATTCTGGGTAGTCGCTGAGGTGAGTCCCAAGTTGTCTGTGACACTGAGCTTCACCGTGTACGATGCGGCGGTGGTGTAAGTGTGAGAAGCGGTGACAGTCCTAGCCTTTGTTCCATCGCCGAAATCGATGACCCGCGAAACAATACTGCCGTCTGTATCTGAACTGCCTGAGGAGTCCGCTATCACCGTCAAAGGAACGGCCCCTTTCTGCGGAGACACAGTGAGCAGTGCAGCAGGGGGAATATCCGCAGCAGTGGTGCTCCCGAAAAACTCTCCCAACTGGGATGCGGTCGCTCCTGTTCCGGGAAATCCACTAGTAATGCCCAGAGCTTGCATGGACAGTCTCAAAGTGCTCTGGTGTTGATAAAGACTGGTGGATTTGTAACCTGCTTTCACCTTCGGACCCACCGCAACCCACACCACCCGGCCGCCACCATTGGTGTTGTCGCCGCCTGACTCGTCAAACAAGATGATTAGCAAGCCATTTTGCTGGAATCCTGCGCTGGCGATCAGCGGGGCGATGTTCGTCTTCAGCCAAGTGTCCGCCACTGTCAGCGAGCAGTCATGCGCGTCGTTGCACAGGTTAGGAACAATGAAGGAATAATCGGGGAATTGGTTATTTCCCAAGTCGATTGGAAAGTGCGTGAAAGGTACCAAGTTCTGACACTGGACCGAGCTGCCCACCACATCGGAAAAATAGGCAAGAGGATTGTGACGCCTCACATACTGGCCACTACTGCCCCCGAGGTAGCATGGAGAAGGCATGCCCTCCGCGTAGGATTTCCACGTTTTCCCATGGATCAAGAGCTGGCGCACCACGTTGTCGATGTTCAAGCCTCCAGCAGGCGGCACGTAACCATCGTTGTTGGTGAAGATTTGTCCTGCGGTCATCATGAAATAGTTGCCAATTGAAGGGTGGGTATTGGCGTAGTACTGAGTAGCCAAGCCATACTTGGCAATGAGACCGTTCAGATAGGGCATCGCTGTGGTACCTACGACGCTGGAGTAGTTATGGTTCTCCTCCACCACAATGAACACATGCCCGTACTGTGGTACTTGAGCGTAAGATGTTGTTAACAGGACCAGAACTTGGCATGCTAGAAAAAACAATTTTCTTAAGGGCAGACAGATGTGCATTTGGGGGCTCCCTTGTAGGGTCTTTTCTCTTCCAGATTTTTCGGCCAGCACAAAATCTCGTCTCGAAACCATCACATCCTGCGGGATAGTTCCGATTTGAGTCCTTGGACGTGCCTTGCACCGAACGCAAAACGAAGGGCGACAAACGAAGGGCGCAAAACGAAGGGCTACAAACGAACGAAGGGCTACGCGACTGCGGGCACCGGCCTGGGCCCAATACCTCGTGGTCTGATCTTGCTGGGCAGAATACATGAGCATCTACATAGGCTCAAGAAAATTCCGGAAAGAAATGAACGAACTATTGGTTTTAAAACTAATGGTTAAATCTGCGACGCATGATGGCAAAGAGCGAAGTCGTGCTCGCGGAGAGTCCGGAAATTCTATTTCGTGGCGTGGAAGAAGTACCACCCAGCAACCCTCTTGCAGCCGCTTGCGAGAAAAGGAGTGCTTACTCGCGATGGGGTCCTAACAGAGCTAATGAGGATCAAGACCGAAATGGGGAGATGAGCGCGTATCCGTTTGGAACACTGATTTTCAAAACTTTGATCCGCCGCCCATCACTTGACCGTAATTCCGCTAGAGGCACACTTTCTCCGTTGTTCGTGGCTGGGGGCCGGTTTCCTACGCCTATGCGGAAGCGACTCACGATCAGCAGTTGTGAAGTTCCACAGTTTCCGCGCCAGATCTGCGACCGAAGTGAACACGCCTCGGACAATGACATCGCGCTGGATCTTGGCAAGCCACAACTCGTCCTGATTCGAGTAGGTCGGCGTGAAGTGAAACCGGACTTTCAGATTCTGCTCTAGAAACTCCTCCACAGCCTTGGCTTTGTGGGCCGACAGATTGTCCAGGACGATGTGGATTTGAACCGTGGACCAGAAAGGCTCCGAGACAAACCAGCGTGGTGTACAATGCCGCCTGCTCGGATTCCAAAATGGAAATCCTCGCTTACCAAGGTATTCCACGGAATAGCGACAGCGAAGCACGTATCAAACAGTTTCCGAAAGCCCTGATTGAAGAACTCTTGCAGGTGGAAATCAACCGACATCTCGGAGCAACGCTACGAGTGCTCCGACGACAGAAGGGACTGGCGCAACGGCTCCTATGAACGAACGCTCTCAACGCGCTGCGGCACCGTCGAGGATCCTGCGCGTCCCGCGAACGCGAAACAACGCCTACGACCCCAGCTCTTCGACCGCTACGAGCGTAGAAAAAGCGTGGATGAACTAAGGTACCCAGGGGTTAGTCGCTATGGCTCACCATCCAATGCGAGGTTTCCGAGTACCCGCGGCCCCGGAAACATCAACGAGGCGAATTCTCGTGTGCCTCCGAGTGTTCGGCCTCTTGCTGACATTCTCATTCTCCGGGTGGATTCTAACCGGATGTTCGGGGCTAAAGGGCTCACAATCCATTAATTCCGCTGCCCCCTCGATCACGCTGCAGCCGGCAAACCAGAGCGTGACGGCAGGGCAGACGGCGACCTTCACCGTGGCAGCGACGGGCACCGCCCCGCTAAGCTATCAGTGGCGGAAGAATGGGACGGCCGTCGCCGGGGCAACCTCGTCCACCTACGCCATGCCGTCGACGACCAGTTCCGACAACGGCTCTCAATTCAGCGTGGTGGTCAGCAACACGGCAGGAAGTGTGACCAGCGCCGCCGCCACGCTCACAGTAAGTGCAGCACCGGTGGCCCCCTCGATCACGAAGCAACCGGCCAGCCAGAGCGTAACGGCAGGCCAGACCGCGACTTTCACCGTGACAGCGACGGGCACCGCCGCCCCATTGGGCTATCAGTGGCGGAAGAATGGGACGGCCATCGCCGGGGCAGCATCGTCTAGCTACACCACGCCGCCCACGACGAGTTCCGACAACGGCTCTCAATTTAGCGTGGTGGTCAGCAACAGGGCAGGAAGTGTGACCAGCACCGCCGCCACGCTCACAGTATCAAGTTCCGCCCAGCCACCGTTCGGACACGTTTTCATCGTCGTCGAGGAAAACACCAATTATGCTCAAGTGATTGGCAGTGCATCTATGCCGTATCTCAATGGTTTGATAAACCAGTACGGGCTTGCCACGCAGTATTACGCGAACACCCACCCGTCGATCGGCAACTACTTCATGCTGACGACCGGGCAAATCCTCACGAACAACGACGGCGAGGTTCCCCAAGGCTTCCCGGTCTCGGCGGACAACGTGGTGCGAGAGCTCGTGGCCGTGGGCAAGACCTGGAAAGCCTACGCCGAGGATCTGCCGTCGGTCGGCTACACCGGGGGCAACAGCGGCAACTACGCGGTGCGGCACAATCCCCTGGCGTACATGACTGACGTGCAGAACAGTTCGGTACAGAAACAGAATCTCGTGCCGTTTACCCAATTCCCGCAGGATCTGGCCAGCGGGAACCTACCCGACTATTCGTTCATCGTGCCGAACCTGTGCAATGATGCCCATGACTGCGGCCTCAATGTGGCGGACACTTGGCTGCAGGCGAACATTGGCCCGCTGATTACGAGCCAACAGTTCCAAAGGGACGGGCTGCTCATCATCGTGTTCGACGAGTCAGACAGCGATAACACACACGGCGGAGGTCGGGTGGTGGCACTTCTTATCAGCCCACCGTCCTCCAGGACCGCTTATCAGTCCACGACGCTCTATCAGCACCAAAGCGTTCTGCGTCTGATGCTCGAAGGCCTGGGCATCAAGACGCTCCCCGGGGCTGCCGCCACTGCTCCGAAGATGTGGGAGTTCTTCACGTTTCCCCCGCCATCGTGAAGGGCCCCACTGTACCGGTGGTAGATGACGTTGCACAGCCTGAATTCCCCCAAGCCTAAAAGGCGCGGGAAGGATTGTAGCCAGGAAGAAGCTCTCGCTCGCCTATTTGATCTGTAGCATGCCGTCATCAAAGCGAACTAGTGTCGGCACGGTACTGCGGTAGACATCGAACAAGAAGCGCACATATGCCTTGCCCTTCGGCACGGTATATGTGCCGTGCAAGAACGTCCAAGTCCCGACCGTTTTCACCGTGTCAGGAACGGGACCGACGTGGAGGATATTCTTGTGGTGGGCATCACTTAGCTGAATCTTCCAGCGTGCGTATCCATCTCCAGAGACACGATAGACCCAGCCTCCAAAGGTTATTACCTGTCCGGGGTTGACCGGTATGTACAGAGGACGGCCCTTGGCATCGGCCACAAAGTAGGCCACGTACTGAGCTGGTCCCGCCCTCGCCTCCGCGTAGTTCGTACCGCCATGAGCTCTCGCGGCATCATGCACTACTGCAACCGTTGTACGTCCTCTTTGATTGATTACCCAGCCGATGGGGCCGAGCTCAAAGCCCGAATTGTGGCCGTTTCCATGGCCACCGTGCTGGCGGACGGAAACATTCTGGGTAGTCGCTGAGGTGAGTCCCAAGTTGTCTGTGACACTGAGCTTCACCGTGTACGATGCGGCGGTGGTGTAAGTGTGAGAAGCGGTGACAGTCTTAGCCTTTGTTCCATCGCCGAAATCGATGACCCGCGAAACAATACTGCCGTCTGTATCTGAACTGCCTGAGGAGTCCGCTATCACCGTCAAAGGAACGGCCCCTTTCTGCGGAGACACAGTCAGGACGGCAGTGGGAGGCACTAGGACTGGAGTTACTGTAACCGTCGCGCTGGCAGATTTTGCGGTATCTGCGACACTGGTCGCCTTAACCGTACCAATGGTTTTCGCGGTCACTGTGGGTGCTGTGAACAAGCCCGTGCTGGAGACTGTGCCCTTGGTGGCCGTCCATGTCACCCCTGTATTGGTTGTTCCTGTAACCGAGCCTGTAAACTGCAGCGTATTTCCTGACAGAATCGTCGATGAAGTGGGAGAAACGAAAACGGATACGGTGCTCCCTCCCGTGCTCGCTAAGCCTGTTATGGCCCGCAAATCAGCGGCGGTGATTAACTGCCCTTGTTGCATGACAGGAAGACCAAGCATAAGTTCAATGGTTTTCAAAAGCGCCGCGTGGCTGCCAATTCCAGTCTGCGTGATGTTGCCCGCATGGGCCGTGGGGGCAATGATGGCATTGGGCACGGGATGGTCTTCGTCGTACCAGACCAGCACTGCGGTGTTGCCCGCTAAGTAATCCGAGCTGTTCAGGACGGCTTGAACGTGGGCGCTTGCCCAAGCATCGACCGTGCTGTTATTGCAGTCGTGGCCGTCGTTGCACAGGGTTGGGGTGATAAAGGCATAGGTCGGCAGGTTGTTTGCGTTGAATTCCGAATAGGGACGAACCTCAGTTGAGCAGAAGTCATGGTCGTTGTGCGTCACTCCGGAACTATCGGTGTAGCTGCCGTAGTAGTAGAGCCCCGGGATGTGCTTAGCGGCATTGCCAGCGGCGGAGCAGCCAGTAGTAGCGCCTTCTACATAACTTCTCGCCGTACCCCCAGCCAGACGAACCTGGCGGAAGATATTGTTATCCGTAGACCGGCACGTGGCCGAAGGGTTGCAGTCATTCACGGTGGCCAGGTTGTTCACCCCGCTGGTCTCCCCAATGTATTGTGTAAGGCTGTTCTGCGAGGTGTTGGTTTCCGCCCAATCTGAGAAGTAGGAACAAGACGCAGCCAGGGAGTGCATATAGGGCATGGCGGTTGCGCCAAAGCCGATGCCGCCCGTCCCCGACCAAGTGCGGTTTTCGAACGAGAAGACCACCACGTGCTGGTAGCGGTGGGCGGAGGGGCGGTGGAGGCACAGGTTTGGGTCGGTGCTGCCTGCGCCAGCAAGGGCACGCACAACATCATCAAGATAAGCAGCCAATTACTCATGGGGGAACTCATGGGGAGAACTCCTTTTTTAGGTCTGACTCAACTAGTTGTTGAATTGCCACTGGAGGGATTGCGTGTTGGCATAGTAAGTGGTGGCAAGGAAACTCCGGAGGGAAATGAACTAACTATTAGTTTTAAAACTATTGATTTCCGCAAAACACACGACATTTTCGGCGAAAACAGGCGCGCTGACCATGGGCTACTGGCAGAACAAGAACGGCCAGGGGATCATCAAGGCCGGCGAATCGCCTCGGCGCGCTCCTTCTGTGCCGAGTTCGGAATCAGCTTTGCCCTTCCACGCACCAGGACATACCAGAGGCGTCTCCAATCTTCGCGGTACTCGTCAATGAGGAGGGCAACTTGTGGCACTGCCCTGATGTGTCGCAGTCGCGCAAGCCTTTCTGGTACAACCCGCTTCGGTTTCCGGTCCACTGCCGTGTAGAAGACTTTGCCATCGTATACAAAACAGATCGGCACGCTGTGTGGTCCAAGCTCCGCATCCAAGCTCGCAAGCCGTGTAACCCTGGCATCTTCCAGTTTCGCCTGAATCGCGTCCGAAATCGGTTGCTGCTTGCGAGGCATGTGGGTTCCCCCGAACTTTGCCGCTGGGTCGATTTATGGCAGATGATAGCTTCTTAAAGGTCACTTCGAGATCAAAAAAGAAAGGACCATTCTCTCGAAAGGGAATGGCCCCCGTCTTGTCACCTCCGATTCTATCCTTTATTGAATCGTCAGAGTCACATTAACTGAGTGGACCAGGCCTCCGCTGGTTGCCGTAAATCGTAAGCGGGTAAGCACCCGTCGGTGCTTTCCGGTTCGCCGACACCGAAAGCACCGAGACAAGGTACGGCAGGGTACTCCACTGCCCCTGCAGGTTGGCTTGACCCCCTGGAATCGAAATGCTTAACACAAGCACGACCAGAACGAAATGATCCGCAAACGCGGAAATATTTCGCCGCATGCAATGCCTCGCACTCTCAAGCACCTTGGGGGAGAACGATATCCTTCGATCGAAAACCTGAGAACTCGGGGGGATCGCGATGTACTCAAGACTCGAAGTGGCGACTAGGAGCAGTTGGGTACACGCGCGTCGCGTAAAGAGCTGCTGGAAAGCTATCCTAGCTGGACAATCCTGTCAAGATGAAAGAATTTGCATGAATGCAAAAGTATGCAGTCGATCTTCACTGCACAGCATGGAAGAGAACGAAGGAGGAAGATGGTATGAGGTCAAGGCAAAAGCGGAACTGCTCTCGAATTTCACAACAACTACTGCCGATGTGAAGCTATCCGATTGCAGGTTTGCCTTGTTCGCGAAGCCGGATGAGAGCTGGCAGTAAGTGAAACTTTGATTGCGATCTGCGTCGGTGAGGATAAGTTGTGGACTAGCAGGCCGTGACTGAAGTAGTTTTCTCAGTCTGCCTCGAGCAGGATAGAAATTTCGATGCGCAAGGGTGCAAGGGCATGGGCATCGGCACCCGATGCGCTTTCCTGTTCTGTGTGAACCAGAGCCGCTATCCAGAACCGCGACAAAATCAGCAGAACGTCCGTCGAGAGCCCTGCAGACCGCCACGTACACCGATGCTGCGGGCAATCCCCTCCCCGGCAACACGACAGCGGAGGGCCTCGGCCACGGCCACTATTGATGGCCCTGACGCGGTCGCCGTTTTGATGATGTTGTAGACATGAGTCGCCACCGTACTGCACGAGGCGGTTGCGGCCCGAGTTACACACGCCGCCTGTGGATGCGCCGGCTGAGAGCGAAATATCCACAATATGCGGCGGGAATGCTTCCTGATTGTCCGGTATGAGACGGCGCTCGAGCGAAACCTCGGTCGTGCTCTCGACCGGCTTGATCGGTTGCAGCTGCGGTCTGAATCCTCACCGGACTGACTCCGAAACTGCTTATGTTGGATCTGTAGATTGCCCATGCTCCCCACACTGTTGACAACGCCAACCGTCACGCTTCGAAGCGGAGACGAGGATTTTTTGATGAGATCTGATTCACAGTGACTTCTGATGGACTCGTGTGATGAATTTATGCCCTCAGCCTGCAGCAGAAACTTGAAGAATGTGGAAATCGATTGTAGGAGTATCTCCGGATTTGCATTGGCGAGATTCACGCCGGCGAGAAAGTCTGCGAAGACAATAGCCCCGGGACTTGTCTGTCCCCAGCATCACAGCGCTTGCTCGATGACCGGAATTTGGCTCTTATATACTTTGACGTAGATGATCTCCCACGTCGCGTCCGGTCAGTCCTTTTCGAGCTCCCGCTTGACGGGCTGGCCATCGTCGTTCCTATCACGAATCAGGCCAAGCACTACCCGTTCGAGGTTCTCCTCCCCGCCGGCCTCAAGACCACCGGCGTCATCCTGTCCGATGAGGGCGAGCCGGTGGGCCATGGTGCTCCCCTCCTTCCGCTGCTTCGATGCCAGAATCTCCCCAAAAGCGCTTGACAGAGCCGACGCTTTCATAGATGCACCACTACCCCCAGCCGGCGCTCTGATACACGAAGTCGTGCGGACTGGAGCTAGGAGGATCCCCGGAGATCACCGACGGTTAGTTTTTGCAAATGTTGAACCTCAAGCACACTCAAACCACTCGTTTGTCCATTTCGTGTACTTACGAAGGGAGGGGCTTAATATTTGAGGAAATCCAATCCAGGATTGGACCGAAGCGAAACTCACCCTTGGCGATGGCTTCAGTAATAAAGTTGTGTGCTGGGATCGGATCAACTTGCAGATAAAAACCGTTCAGGCGGAGAAAAGTGTCTGTCAGTGCAAAACTGACCCGCTTGTTTCCATCCACAAAAGCATGATTGTTCGCTAGGGATTCCGTTAGAGCCGCTGCTTCCTCAGCGAGATTGTTGTAGTAGCCGATTTGAGGACGGAAAATGGCGGCCTCTAGTGCTCCTTGGTCACGGAGCCCATGTGAGCCGCCAAATTCCTCGATCAACTGTCGATGCATTTCTAGGGCTTCTGCTACCGTCAGGTAAATGCGCTCCGCCACTTAGCGGGCCAGAAACCGGTGCAGTTCTCGGTTCTTTTCCGTAGAACGGCGGAAGTGGGCCATCACCTCAGGCCGAACCGTCCGCTGAGAGGGAACAACGAACTGAATGTAATGCCGTATAGCCTTCTCTAGGAGAAAGCGTTGGGACTGCCCATTTTCCTTTGCAATTCTAGAGAACTCTCTATAGAGCTTCTCGTCGATTTCGGGGCCAATTTTTACGGTTGTCGCCTTTGCCATGGCTAACTCCTACCTTTACAAGAACATCGTAGCAATCTCTTTCTGGCCTTGTCAAGATAAATCTGGTAATATCTGGAGTCGTCTAGAGCATGGAAACATAGAGGTCGGACTGTTTTTCATTTGTGCTCACTCCGGGGATTTGTGTGGGGACTCAAGATGAGGAATTGCCGACTCTGTGCATGCAGGTAACCTATTGGGGTGGTCTGCGATTTTCTGTATCTAGCCTGGTGGTTGTTCAAGTCGCGGAGCGGCCAGTAACGTGCCATTGTTCGTGATGCAGGACGTGAAGCGGATGCTGAATTACGCGGCAATTGCAGCCTTGGGAGAGGAGGCGAATACCCAAAAGGGCGTGCTCCGCGTCCGGCTCTCCGCAACGCCTGAAGGCGGGCTCATGACTGGGCCGTCGCCTGCATTTTGGGTTTCTCCCACGTTTCCCAAACAAGATGATCCCGGCGCACAACGTGAATTCTTGCGATTTATTTCGCTAGTTTGTGCTGCCTGGCGTACTCCTGTGCCTTGTGGATTTCTGCGAGCGCTGCAACTCTCCACTGGGCCGAAGTGGCAGGTAATGCGAGGAAACCTGGCCTGCTGGCGAGGAAACCGTTGTAATCGCCTGCGGGGATGGGCAGAGAGGTATTGACGATGTTCACTTTCTAACCGGGCCTTCCTGGATCCGGTGGCTAAGTTTTGCCACTTTTAATGGCACATGCCATAATTAATGGCATGAATGTCAAAATCGACAAGGCGGGCCGCATCGTTCTCCCCAAGCCGGTGCGCGAACGCTTCCAACTCCGCGCCGGTACAAGCCTCGAACTTGAGGAGCGTCCAGAGGGGCTTGTGCTCCGGCCTATCGGGCAGTGTCCCTCCATGGTTCAAAAAAACGGTGTTTGGGTTCATCTGGGGAAAGTACCCCAAGGCTTTGATTGGAGCCGAATTCTCGATGATGCTCGTGACGAGCGAATCAAGGACGCGGCCGGACTGTGAAGGCTTACTTCGATACCGCTGTACTGGTGGCCGCCTCCGTCGCCGATCACCCGCATCATCCCCAAGCACTGGCGGCACTCCGTGCCGCCCGAGCGAAGAAGATGGAAGGTCACATCAGTGCACATGGCCTGGCGGAGTTCTATGCAGTCCTAACGAGAACTCCCTTTACGCCTCCCATATATCCGAGCGAAGCCTGGCAGTTGCTTACCGAGAACATCCTTCCGTGTTTTGACGTCGTGACTCTCTCCGCCAGGGAGTACCAGGAGACCATCCGTAGCTGTGCGCAGAAGGGCTGGACTGGAGGACGAGTCTATGACGCTCTCCACGTATGCTGTGCTCAGAAAGCTGCGTGCGCTCGAATCTACACCTTGAACGTGCGGCACTTTCAACAACTGGCTCCCGAGTTGGCGGATAGCATAAGCGTTCCTTGAGTCATCTTCTCCTCCGACAACGATCAAGTTGCCTGGCCATGAGGGCAGGTCGTAGCGGGATCCTGCAAAAACGCTCGCCCGGGTGCAGCAGCTGCAGGTTCGGATATTGTCCTTCGGGACAATGCCCCTTCGTGCTCTGGTGAGAGCGTCCAGCCAAGTGTCAAAATCCAAGCTGGCTCAGCCGAAGGAATAACGTTATGGGCAAACTCAATGATGCTGCCCGGCCGCCCCATCCGCACGAACGCAAATACCGTCGTTTCCCCCTGTGCTACCCCGTCCACGTGAAATTTCATTTCGGAGATTCAGTTTCTGAACTTCAAGCGGTCAGCAAGAATGTAAGTATCGGCGGCTTCCTATTAGAGACCGCTTTGCCCATTCTGCAACATTGCCCCGTAAGTTTCATTATGACGCTGCACGGAGGTCCTGTGATTCGTCCTATTCAGGTCGTGGGTGAGGGTGAGGTAGTACGGGTCGAGCCGCACGGGCCCGGTGCAAGATTTGTGATCGCCGTGAAGTGCAAACGTCCTATATCCCAGATGCAGCACGCTCTCCCGGAACTCGCCAGTTGAGGCGAAACTTCCTCCCAACCGATTGGCATCGGCGGAATGAATGGTACCCGGGAAACAGCCGGTGGTAGATGTTCCAGCAAGTCATGCCCGCACGCTGTTGATTACCATCCGGGTTGGTGAAGGACACCACGGTATCGCTTCCTCAAGTCCGTACAGCTTCTTCACCGCAGGACTTGAGATCTACAGGAACGAAGGGTTCGCAATGCTTGCAGCGTGCTTGCTGTCCCGCCAAGTTCTTGCCCAGTGACTTTCATAATGACAGTGCACGGAGGCCGTGTGAGTTGTTTGCAAGCCGCTGGGGACTTGAGCCGGTGGTTGTGGCTCGGTTAGATGCAGCAGAGCTCTTGGCAGAGAAGGTGCGCGCCCTGGTGATGCGAATGGCTGGACGCGACATTTTCGACGTTTACTGGCTGCTTCAGCGGCGTCGAATTTGACGCGACGCTATTTCTCCGCAAGATGCGATATTACAACCGAGCAGGAGCAGAGGTTAATCCCATCGAGTCTCTTGAAAAGGCGATTCTGAAATTAGAGAAGTATGATCCGGCTCGCACCAAGACCGAAATTGCAAACCTCTTTCCTGTCGCCCAACCCAAGCTGGATTTTGGTGTGATCGCCGAGGATGTTCTCACGCTATTCGCTCCTGGCATCGCATGCTCGCGAATGTGTATGCCCCTCGTGAGCCGGCCACTTAAGGGCGATCAGCACATTGACATCCAGCAGGAAGGCCGTCATTCCAGTTCGGCCTCCAGCTCCCGGACCTTCTTTGCGGTGATTCGCGGCGACTCCGCTGACAGGTCGAAAACTTGCAGGCCATTGACCGAACATGTGGCACAAGGCAGCGAAAACCCGCAACGCACAAGTTCGGATACTGCTTTTCCCAGCCCCATACGCATCACGTTTAGAACGTTGATGCTTTTCGCGACCGTGATCTCATGGCTGAACTCCAGTTCGCTTGAATGCCCGATAGTCAGGCACCCCAAGCTCCTTTTTGGTCGAGTGGCGAGAAGGCGTGATAGCTGGCGAACCACAACAAACCCGTGGTCGCAAACTCTTAACAGACTAGTTGATAATCTAGTTTACTGGGAGGGTTGAATGACTAGTGTTGAAAGGAAAAGAAAGTGTCCGTCGAAGAAGCGATACGCCACGCCCGAGTGCATGCACGAGAGATGAAGATTGAAGCCGCCCTGACTATCGCGGAAGTGTACGAAGGGGAATTTCTGCGTCGGTTACACAGAGACTGCGCAGGGGAATGGTCTGCGGCCATAAATGGCCGCTCTTCAATGCCCGCTCTTCCACATCACGAAAAAGGAGGCCAGCCCAGAGGAGCAAATTGGGCCAGCCTCATAAAGCCCGAGCGAAACTCGTTTCGCGTCGGGCAAAAAAACAAGGCCGGCCCGGAGGAGCCGGAACCGGCCTAAGTACAAGCAGCGCCCAAACCTTACGGACAGATAGACGCTACCTTATTGTTGATGGCATCGAACGCATTCTTGGCTCCCACCTGGCTTGCCTTCACGTTGCCGTACCAGACCGCCCCAGCATCCGCTAAAGGATCTTTGGTGTTCTGGTAGGCCAGCATCGCCGAAACCGTGTCGCACTTTGTGACGCCGAACAGACCGGCGACGTTCGAGAAGGTTCCGGGGCAGGTTGCCGTGCCGCCCGATCCGTCAATCATGTTGCAAACGTGAGAGAGGTCGATCGACACACTGCCGATTGGTCCGGGTGCGCCGATCTTGTTCCCTCCAAGTGATGGATCGCTGAAGTAAACATCCAGGGCAGTAGCGAGCATCTGCGCTCTTAACATCGTGTTGCACGTCTTGCTGGTGCTAGTGCACGTCGCCACCTTGATGATGTTATAGACGTAGGTGGCCAAGCCTGACGAAGGCGCGTCAGAGAATGGATGGTATTGCCTGAGCCACGCTCCCAGCGCCGTCTGGCTCGCCGCACTGATGATGCCCTGGCCGTTCTTGTTCTGCCAGAAGCCCATCGTCAGCGCCCCAGTGGCTTCGTTACAGAGCTCCACTTTCTGGCTGTCGCTCCCCGTCGTGCTAGTCGTGTTGGTTATAAACGTGGCTGTGTTGTTGACCGTCGTGCAGCTTCCACCGGTGGCAGTCACGGTCTTCTTATAAGTGAAGCTCGCGCTCGCGCACACCGGGTTCGGGAAGGTCCCGGAAGGTGCATTCGGGTCGGTTATGTTGACGCAATCGTCCACCAGAGATGCCGTGTAGGCGACGGAGTGTGAAGGTGTATCTGTGCTTCCGGGCAGGGTGGCGCCGTTGCTGAGAACCTGCGTGCTCCAGGTCACGGTCGCATTGTTAGTCTCGCCGGAAGGAACAGTCCCGGAGATAGCGCACGTGTACGAGTAACTGGTTGTGCCCGGCGGGATGCTGGCTGGGAACGAGGGACTTCCGTCGAGGCTGCAAGTCCCCGCGGAATCCGATAACTGATCCGACACGCTATCAATCGTGATGTTCACGGAGTTGGTGTTGTTCACCGAAATCGCGCCCTTGACCTGGATGCCCGTTATCGACTGCGCAGTCCGAGTGACTGCGACAGTGTAGGTGAACGTGAATGAGTTGCCAGACTGTTCGACTAAGGTCTTGTCAACGGATTTGGTGATACCCCACGAGTACGGCTGAGTGTAGCTTCCGTTAGCAGTTTTGGAGTCTGTAGGCGTTGACGCCGCGATGTAGTTGCCGAAAGGATCGGCAGCAATCGCATCGCCTGGATGCAGCGTGATCGTTTCGCTTGTAAGGACCTTGTTTCCGTCCCACGGTGCCGATTGCGTCCAGGGGCCGCTCGGAGTAGTCATAGGACAGCCAGAGCTGTTGCAATACTTGCTGCCAGCTCCAGGTCCGCTGCCCTCCGTCAGTACTATATCGACGGACGTCTCACCTTCGCCGAACGTATGGGTGAAGGTTACGCAACCGAAATCAGGGCTGGGGGTTGAGATACCCGTGGTTGGGTCAGTGATGACAGTGTTGTTGGTGTTCTGGGTAGCGAGGGGATCAACGTTCGTCGCCGTTATGGGCCAGGCGCCCAAAAGCGGCTCGTCACCATTCAGAGAGTGGTCGGCATTCTGATCCCAGAACTTGCAGACATTTATAGTTGCTGGCCCCGCACAATCTGTAGTGCACACTGTGCTCTTTTTGATTCGGAAGGCGTCGTACTTGCATTGCGAGGGGCCGGTTGCGTTCACCGAGCAGATCGCGAGGATGTACACGCCACCGGGATTGGACGTATCGTCGTAAGGCAATAGCTGGATGACTTGGTGCCCCTGGGGGTCGATGCCGACAAAGTGCGTACCACCGTAAGAGGAGATCAAGTGGTTCGATACTGTGAACGTGCGATTGCTTACGTCGTCGCCGCCCCCGGGACCGCCATTGGAGGCGGTTATGTCACTCAGGTTTCCGTTGGCGCCGTCCAAAAAGCCGCCGTTCTGGAATCCTGGTACGAGTACGGCAAAGAAGTAGCCTCCGTCTGAGAGGCCAGCCGCGTTGGGTCCACCATTCATGAAAACATCTTCCTTCGCGGCGTAGTTGTTGCAGTCAATACCATTCGGGCTATCGAGACAGCCTAGCAAGCTAGTATCGAACGTCGTAAAGCCCGCGCCAGGCGCGGCGTTGGCGGGTATGCTTACGGCCAGAGTAAAGACAATCAACGTTATCGCCAGGTAACACAGCAGCCTGGCAGACGAAATTGGTGGCGTTCTCATAATTGTAGACTTTTCCTTTGACAGAACGAAGTAGGCAGGTTCTCGCTCGTAGGTCGGTTGATTAAGTTGTGCCGAGGGAGGAGGATGGTCGGACGAAACTTGCCCCCACAAGCTGAGCTGCAATCGCGTGACCATTGTTCGCGCGGGCGTAAGTACTGAAAATGTGTGGTTTCGAGATATGTCGTGTACGGTATATGTGAAGTTAGTTGCGCCTTGTATGGAACGTGAATCAACGGCACGGTAACGGCTCAGAAGAAAAAATGGATGAGTTCTGTCGCTTGAGCGGCGTTATTCCAGCGGGCAAGACTTAGTGACCCGGCAACATCACTGCGGTAAGCTGCGCGTCATCCTCGTTCTAACGAAGTTCTGGCTTCGAATACGTCGCATCCCGGAATTCATCCACCAGCGAGTTGCCAACATGGACACGTTAGGGGAGTCAGTACGTTGGTGCCAGTCACAGATGGGTTCCTCAGGGCTACGTATCGACCGAGCAGTTCTGGGCAGGGCTGTTCGACGAGCGTCCCGTCACTCTAACCGGAGTCGGGGCGCTTTCGTTTGTGGGGCTGTCCTTGCTGTGACCGTCTGCGATGGAACATGTTTTCCCTGTGGAATGCTTCTGCATTGCGATTCAAGTACTGATTACTGCGGTAATGTCGAGGTAACAGTCAAAGGTTAACACCAACGCGAAAGCAATCTTGGCGTAAGTTCCTCTCGCTAGTAGGAATTCCGAGCGGCCGGCTAGTACAGAACGAATGCTGCCTGCTGTCGGACTGCAACGCCAGTCTGATTTGGCATCGCAGGTGCTAGCTATTCTACTCTAGTTTCGCGCCATGTGGTGGGTGACGACCCAGAAGAACGGCGCCAGCGCGTTGGGGCTGCAACGAGTGCTGGGGCTGAAGAGCTATGAGACGGCCTGGACGTGGCTGCATAAATTGCGCCGCGCCATGGTAAGACCGGGGCGCGACCTGCTCACCGACAGAGTCGAGGTGGACGAATGCTATGTGGGCGGTCTGGAGGAAGGCCTGCCCGGTCGGCTCAACTTGGAAAAAGCACTGATTGTGGTTGCGGCTCAAGAGAATGGGCCTGGGATCGGACGGATTCGCATGCGCCAGATTGTAGACGCTTCGGCCGAAAGCCTGGTGCCCTTTGTGCAGGACTCGGTAGAACCGGGTAGCGTCATCCACACCGACGGCTGGCTGGGATACCTACCCTTGGAGCGCAGCGGCTACCAGCACGACGTCACATTCCTACGGGGTAAGAAGAAGACTCCATCGAAGTTGATGCCGCGGGTCCACCGCGTGATCTCCCTCCTCAAACGGTGGCTGATGGGAACCCACCAGGGAGCGGTCAGCCACAAGCATCTCGATTACTACCTGGACGAGTTCACGTTCCGATTCAACCGGCGGCGATCAAAAAGCCGCGGCAAGCTCTTCTTCCGCCTCGTGCAGCAAGCCGTAGCAGTCGAG
>QIAR01000652.1 GCA_003225595.1 Acidobacteriota bacterium
AGTACCTCAATAAATGGACCTCAAGTTCCTACGACTTGTTCGGCACTGACAACTCGTCGTCGGCACATTGGGCTTACGTCTGGGGCATTAAGGGCCGTTACGACGAGCCAAAGAACGCGCAGGATGCGAAGCTCGATGACCTGAATGACTACAACCGCAATCTTTATCACGACGAGGTCGCTGGCTTGATTGAGCGCTTTAACAGCGTGCTGAAGCCGGGCGAACCGATGCTGTACGCGCCCGATATCAAGTTCAATCGGGCTATCGGACGCTACGCGAGACAGAAGTTCCATGCAAAAACAGGCGAACCGCTCGACGATAAGGCCTACGAGGAGCACCTGAAGGAATACATGCCGAGCGCGGAAGATAGAAAGCTGCTGCTCGAAATTATTGCCAACGAAAAGAAGTGGATTGTGCCCAAAGAAAGGGGGCGCGATCCCTTGGCGACGATCGGCGAGCCACGCAAGTCGGCCATTAACCTGTAAATGGAAACCTTTTTGCAGCGGAGACACGGAGATACGGAGTCCACGGAGAAACAGCATAGGAAGCATCGACTTGGTAAGCAGGGTTCTCGGTCTTCGTCTGGCCTGTGTTGTAAATGCCTTTTTGAACTGGATTGTCCCAGCAAAGCATGACCACTACTCCGGCGGCTGACATTTCGAACAGGACTCCACAGACCACTGAGGCCCGGGCCTATACTCCGGGCGAACTCACGGTGGCCAGCGCGGCACGTGAAATCCGCGATGGCGAAATCGTCTTCGTTGGGATGCGGCTACCGCTTATTGCGTTCGTAGTGGCAAAAAGGACGCACGCTCCGACCGCGATTGGCATATTCGAAAACGGCGTCATCCGCTCTACGCCCGCTTCCGAGCTGATCTACACCATGGCCGATCCACCCAATATTGTTGGCGCGACACAATGCCTCGACATGCTGGGCGTGATGAGCCTGTTGCAATCCGGACGCGTTCATCTGGGTTTTTTGGGTGCGGCCGAGGTGGACCGCTTTGGCAATCTGAACTCGACTGAAGTGCGGGGCCCGAAGGGCTTGGTGCGTTTGCCCGGCTCAGGTGGCGCATGTGATATTGCTTCGCTCGCACAACGCTTTGTAGTGCTACTCGAACACAGCAAGGAGCGCCTGCCTGAACGGGTTTTATATATCACGAGTCCTGGTAACGGCGAGGGTGGTCACGGCTGGCGGAAGCGAGTTGGATTGCCGCAGGGAGGTCCGTCGGCGGTGATCACGACAAAGGCCGTGCTGCGATTCGCAGAGGACGGGGAAGCGTACTTGTCATCGCTTCATCCCGGAATTGAATTGGATGACGTGTTGGCGAACACAGGCTGGAAGCTGCGCGTCGGCAAAGATCTGATACAGACTCCCGAGCCGAGTGCGGCCGAGCTGAGGGCAATCCGCGAGTACGACAAAGAAGGATTCTGGACGAAGTGGGGCGGGCGTCCTCGTCCGCGGATTTCTGACTGAGATATGGCAACCCAAACAATAACGAGATACTCCCGGATAACTCTGGAAATTCAGCCGCCCGTCGTGCGTATCTCTCTGCAGAACTCCCCGCTAAATATCATCGACATTCCCATGATGGAGGAACTCTCACAGGCGCTGGCCGAAATAGAGTCGCATCACGACATACCAGTCGTCGTGCTGGCGGGTTCGGGTAAGGCCTTTTCTGCCGGTGTGGATGTCGCTGCCCACACGCCTGACAAGATCCAGACGATGCTCGCGAAATTTCACGCGATCATTACTGCGCTGGTAAACACGAAAAAGGTGACGATCGCCGCGGTGCACGGGCACTGTTTGGGAGGCGGTGCCGAGCTAGCGATGGTATGTGATCTCGTGTATACGGCCGAGTCAGCCGAGTGGGGGTTTCCAGAGATCAAATTGGGATGCTATCCGCCGGTAGCGTGCACGGTATTGGCCGCGCTCATCGGGCAAAAGAACGCGGCGGAGCTGATTGTGACCGGGCGGTCCATCTCCGGAAATGAGGCAGCTAGCAAGGGACTGGCAAATCGCGCTGTGCCGGAAGGCCAACTGGAAGCTGAAGTGCAAAGAGCGGTGAAACAATTGCTCGAGCTCAGTCCCGCAGCATTGGCGGTTGCGAAACAAGCGATCTATGCCTGGGATTCGATTCACTTCGACAAAGGCTTGGCGCGGGCGGAAAGGATCTATCTCGAACAACTGATGCAGACCGAGGATGCGCACGAGGGTATCAAGGCATTCCTCGA
>QIAR01000653.1 GCA_003225595.1 Acidobacteriota bacterium
GTTGGCTTTATCCGCTGCGGGATTTGCTGGGGTTCGTCACCTGGGCAGGCAGCTTTACCAGCCGCAGTTTCTCCTGGCGCGGAGAAATCTACCGGTTCAGCGATGGCGGAAAAATCATTCCACAACACCGGCCCGCAGAGACTGTGATTGTAGAGCAGCCGTAACCGGCAGTGCTTCCGTGGTCACAAGTTCACCGCGCCGGCTTTCAATCATGTGGCTGATGATTTCCCGCAGCTTCAGCCTGGGCCTATAGCCAACCAGCCGAAAGATTTTCTCGATGCTGGGGACACGACGCTCCATATCTTCGAAGCCGGGTTGGTAAGCCTCGTCATAAGGAATCATCCGAATTTCCGAATCGCTGTCCGCGAGACGCTTTACCAGCTTTGCCAACTGGTAGATGGAAATTTCTTGTGGATTCCCGATATTGAAAACCTGCCCGATGGCCTTTGGATGCTCCATGAGGGTCAGTAGAGCGCGGACCACGTCACTCACATCGGCAAAACAACGGGTTTGGTGGCCGTTCCCAAATACCGTAATCGGTTCGCTGCGAAGTGCCTGGTCCACAAAGCGCGGCAGCACCATTCCGTAACGGCCAGTCTGCCGCGGACCGGTCGTATTGAACAGCCGAGCAATGATCACCGGCAGACCTTGCGCATTGCAGTAAGCGAGGGCGAGAAATTCGTCTATGGCTTTCGAGCAAGCATAGCTCCAGCGGCTCTTGTTGGTAGGGCCGTAAACGGCATCGTCATCTTCTGTAAACGGAACCTTCTTGCTCTTTCCGTAAACCTCGGAAGTGGACGCCACAAGGCAAAGCTTGCCGTAGCGAGCCGCTTGCGACAGCACGTTGTGGCTACCAAGAATGTTCGTCTCGATCGTCTCTACTGGGGCGTCAATGATCTTCTGCACGCCTACTACGGCCGCTAAATGGAAGATCACATCGGCTCTCCTGATCAGAGGTTCGAGCCGCGAAAGATCGAGGATGGAACCGATCGTTAGGTGAAAATGCTTGTTATCCTGCAGGTGGGCTATATTTTCGATTCGGCCAGTGGACAGATCGTCGATAACAAACACCTGGTCCCCACGCTGGAGTAGCGCCTCACAGAGATGACTCCCTATAAAACCGGCGCCGCCGGTAACCAGAACTTTACTCATTTGCATTCCAGGATGGATGCAGGACGCCGCAAAAGGGCAGTATTCGTCCGCTGAAGGGCATAGACACGTATTATAAATGGGGTGCGGAGTTTTCGGGGCTGATTCGAGCCAGCTTACCGTTCTTGAGATAGAAATAGTCTCCGCGCCAGGACACTTTGTGACCCGCAAAACTGGCCATCCACACGAACAGTGCGACCACGTCACGTAGCGGAATTAGCCACAAGTAAGCAATGACTTGGCGATCCTGCAGCACCGCCGTCCCCACGACCAGAGCCACGGCCAAACGGATGGTCAACGCGACACAAAGTAATTCCCAAGCCCAGCGTACCTCATGTGCTAACACCAGGGTCAAAAATGCCCACGGTAAACCGAACGTAAAGAGCATGCCCCCATACCTCGAGCTCCGGCAATCGCGAATCGTACGGGCCCATCGCAGTTGATGCCGGGCAAACTCGCGCAAGGTGTACGCCGGCAACAACGTTTCCACCGCTGTCTCGCAAAGGCGCACTTCCAATCCGCGCGCCGCCATGCGACTTCCGATTTCATAGTCATCGGCCAGATAATCCACGAAGCACTCAAAGCCACCGATCGCTTCGAGATCACGCCGTCGAAAAGCAAGGGTTGATCCCATTCCGAAGCGGACCCCGCCTTCGATCTGTCGTGCGACCAGCACGCCTCCGGAAAAATCTGTGCTGATCCCAATCGATTCCAGACGGGAACCGAGAGTTGGCGCAGGCACTCCGCGATAAAGACAAGTGACCATGCCCACTTTCGAATCGTTTAGTGGCGCGATGACTCGCCGCAAATACTCGGGTTCTACGCGAATATCACCATCGTTCACGATTAAATGGTCGTACCGTGCGACGGGCAGCATCTGCGCCAAATTGCTGACTTTGGTGTTAGTGCCTAAGTCCTTCTCGCAAATTACAAGCTGAATCGTGAGTTGCGGAAACTCTCTGATCAAGCGCTCGATGATTTCGACTGCTGGGTCGCAACGATCGGTCACGCCGAAGATGATTTCATATTCCGGATAATCCTGGACGCAGTGACTGCGAAGGCTGTCGTAGATATCAGGATCACTCCCTTTCAAAGGCTTCAGAATGGAGACGGGAGGAGTCTCTTGTGGGGAAGAGGCGTCCTCGCCCGTTGCTTTTGACTGGGCCTTTCTTTCCCGCAGAAATTTGGCTGCGCTCCACAAACAAAGCATGTAATACGCGATGCCGGAGAAGGTGCCCAAGACAGCGATTACTTCGAGAACTTTTCCGGCGTGGTGGATCATGTTTGATTATTCGTATCGAAGCGACTCAATCGGATCCAGGTTGGCCGCTTTCCATGCAGGATAAATTCCGAAAAGCAAGCCTTCGGCTGCAGCGGCACTGAAACCGAATGTAGCCCAGAACACCGACATGCGTGCCGGTAGCGAGCTCCAGATAGCGGGAATCGTCCAAGTGATGATCGCGCCCAGCAGCACACCCAGGATGCCGCCCATCGCCGTAAGTGTAATTGCCTCCAGCGTGAACTGCAGTAGGATGTCGCGCTTGCGGGCGCCGATTGCTTTTCGCACCCCAATTTCCCGTGTTCGTTCCGTCACCGACACCAGCATGATGTTCATCACGCCCACGCCACCCACAATCAGTCCTACGCTCGAAACAGCGAACATGAAGATGAACACCGCCCCCGTCACTTGGTTCCAGACATCCGACAGAGAATCCTGGGTAAACACGGCGAAGTTGTCGGGCTTGTCTAGCGGGACTTTGCGGCGGCGACGCAGCAGTTCCCGGATCTCGTCAATCGCCCTCGGCATGTCTTCGTGAGAAGTAGCCTTAACGCTGATCCAATGTTGTTTGAGTTCGGGGTGCAGCTTGCGAAAGGTGGCCAGCGGGAAATAAACGATGTTGTCGTCGGGATTTTTACCGCCGGCAAACACGCTCTTACGCCGTTCCGCCACGCCGATGACCATGAACATCTGCCCGTCGATACTGATTTCTTTGCCCAGGGCATCGCTGTTTTGGAACAACTCGTCCGCCGTGTCCGCGCCCAGGATGATCAAGGGAGCGTGACGCTCGTCGTCTATCTCGGTGAACCACCGTCCTGACATCATCTGTATGTCATAGACATCTTTTACTGCCGCCGTGTCGCCTTCGAGGATCGTCCCCTTGGCCTTTCGGTCGCCATACTTCACTACGTAAGTGCCGGTGCCGAACTCCGGCCGGAAATAGCGTATCCCAGCAGTTACCGCCTTCACATGTGCCAACCGCTTGATTGCTTCGGCGTCTTCAAATGTCAATTCCTTGCGGGTTCGCATTTCTTCTGGGGGACGGCCAAAAGTAAAGGGCTCCATATGAAAGGCAAAGATGATGTTCGACCCCAGGCTGCCAATGACCTGACGCACGTTGTCATTCAGCCCGCGCACAATGGAAGAAATCCCGATCACCACGGCGACCCCGATAACGATGCCCAGCACGGTCAATCCCGACCGCAGTTTGTTACTGCGGATGGTGTCCAGCGCCATGCGGACAATCTCGCCGTAATCGCGTTTACGCATCATGACGCAATTTACGATTGTCGATTTTAGATTGACGAGTTTAGAAATCTGTTGGTTTGTGTGGAATCGTCAATCGGAAACCGTCAATCGTAATTTTCTCTTCCCCTCTCCCTATAATTCGAACCGCAATGCCGCGATCGGGTCCAACATGGCGGCACGCCGCGCCGGATACACCCCGAAGAACACTCCCACGCTGGCTGACACGATCAGGCCGGCAGCCACTGCCCAGAGCTTGATTGCCGAAGGCATGCCAATGATCGCCGTAATTCCCTTCGCGACGGCGATACCGAAGACCACGCCGAACACTCCGCCCACTAATGCCATGGTTCCCGACTCGATCAGGAATTGCAGCAGCACGTCATCTCGGCGTGCCCCCATCGCTTTCCGAATGCCGACTTCACGCGTGCGCTCGGTCACGGAGACCAGCATGATATTCATGATCACAATCCCGCCTACGATAAGCGAGATCGCCGCGATCGCCACCATGGCAATGAAAAACGTTCCGCTCAGGTTCGACCAGATGCTCAGAAAACTCGCGTTCGTCTCCGCCACGAAGCTGTCCGGCCGCCCCGGCAAATCGTGGCGTCGGGCGCGGAGGATGGCGCGAGCCTCGTCGATTGCCGAATCCAGCTGGATGCCTACACCGTTTGCTTTTCCCGAAATGCGAACACTGGTATGCACTCCGAACTGCTTCAGGTAGGTGCTGATCGGGACGGCGACGTAATTGTCGCGGCTCTGTCCCAGGGTCTTGCCTTGCTTCTTTCCCACGCCGATCACGCGATACAACTGTCCCTCGACGCGGATCTCCTTGTCCAGCGGATCCACGCCAGGGAAGAGAGTATCCACGATGTCAGTGCCGATTACGGCCACATAGGAGCGATTGTTCTCATCATTCTGGTTGAGCCAGCGCCCAGCGGCCAGATCAAGGTCGAGAATGGCAGCCATGGAAGGCGTCAGACCGCGCACCCACGAGTCGCTGATCGATTGCTCGCCATATTTCACGTGGCCGTTTGAATTAAAGGTTGAGGCCCCAATCATCACACAGTGCTTGCAAGCCTCGGCTACTGCGTCGTAGTCCTCCATGGTCAGGTTCTTGCGTTTCTGGCCTTCCAGGAACTGATCGATATTCGTGATTACAGGGCTGATCTTGCTGATGATGAACACATCCGCGCCGAGATTGAAAATCTTCTCCGCCACGTAACCGTTAATGCCGTTCACGAACGTGACTACGGCAATCACCGCGGCCACACCAATAACTACGCCGAGCAGGGTAAGGGTAGAGCGCAGCTTGTTCGCCCACAACGATTGCAGTGCAATACGGATGGCTTCGGTGAAGTTCATGGATCGCCAAGAAAAGTCTAGCAGACAAATGCCTGGCGTCTGCTGCCAGTGCTAATCTGATCTGTCGAGCTTTCACCAAGAGATTGCCTATGACCCGTATCTTGGCGTTCGATGTAAATGAAACCTTGCTAGACCTTTCGGCGTTAGATGTGCACTTTGAGAGCATCGAATATAATGATCTGGTTGGCAGCTGGACCGGACGGTCGCTTTCGACGTCTTCGGACGGCGGGAGAGGAAAGTCCGAACTCCGCAGAGCAGTGTGCCGGATAACGTCCGGGAGGCCGGGTTTAAGCCCGGTCGACGGAAAGTACCACAGAAAACATACCGCCTCGGCTGCAAGGCTGGGTAAGGGTGAAAAGGTGCGGTAAGAGCGCACCGCCGCCGCAGTAATGCGACGGGCAGGGCAAACCCCACACGGAGCAAGACCAAATAGGGAGGGAGCCTCGGCTTCGGCCGGGGC
>QIAR01000660.1 GCA_003225595.1 Acidobacteriota bacterium
CCGCTGATTGCAGCTCCAGTTTGCCTGCTCGAAAAGTCAGCAACTCTTTGCCTCTTCCAAAAGTCAGCAACTTTTGGCTGGCCGATTCGGGTTCTGGTACTTTCTTCGGGCTTGACTTTGAAACTGGTACACCCACGACGTTCAGCACAACCGTCCCGAGCTGCACGTTGTGCACGGGCATTCAGAGCATTGGTATCTATGGCGCAGAGGACGCGGCCCAGCCAGGTCTGACCCAGCTCCCGCCGGGGTTGCTAACCACAGCCCCCACCACCACCACCGCGACGTTCCACTTCAACCCCAACCCACAGGGGCTGCCCGATCCCAACGACGACAACCAACTCCAGGTGACCGGTTACAACTTCCCGACGACGGGCTTCACCTCCCTTGCTTTGACGGTCTATGCTTCGGCGATCGACCCCGCTTCGGGCTTTAGCGATAGCCTACTGACGCCGACGCCACCGCCGAATGCTCCCGTATTGGTCCCTCCGGTGCCGTGCACCGTAGCCACTTCAACCGGTCAATGCGTGGTTTGGCAACTCGACAATGATGAGCTGCCCCCAGTTGTAAGCTGCGCTACAAAGCCGTCCACCTGTCCGTTCTTGTGGGTAAAGTTGGACTTCTTCAATGCCACGGATAAAGCCGCGCCCAATTTCGACCCCAACAACGTGATTGGGGTGCTGGATGAGCAGTACGACGCAACGGCTTCCCCCGACACTGGCTTTCCAAAGGTTAAATGCCAGCTCTCCCAACACACCGTTGCTCCTCAAGTCCCAGTAGCCACGAACTGTACCTACGTTAGCCCGCTATCACCATCTGCGTGCTTCACCAAGAGTCGCACTAACATACCAGTCAAATTCAACTGCGCTAACCTGCCTTCTGGAAAGACACTGGCGGACTTGCTACCATTTTTGCACGTTTTTCAAGTGTTCTCTCCCAGCGGCAACGAAGCGTCTCTTCAACCCCTGCAGGGTACCGGGGGAACCACGAACTACCGCCTCACATCAGGGCAATGGAATTTCAACTTGAACAACCCAGGATTTGGTTATACGCCGAACGCTTCGCGGGCGGACTATCAGGCATGCACTAAGGACGCTAGCGGCAACGTGGAATTCTTCTGCACAGCGTTCTCCGTGAAGAAAAGTTGTCCTTAGAGCAACGAATGTCGTAGAACACGAAGCCAGGCCGCGAGGCCTGGCTCTCTTTTTTGGCGCGGCCTGTTTTTCTTTTGGGAGCCGCGGTTTGCGTGTACTAGGCCTTCGGCGACTGCGACCGGCGGGTGGATTCCTGATAGATCGTAGCGAGGTCGCTGCGCTTCAGGACATCGTCGCTGTGCGCCTCCTTGCGAATGTCGTCCAGGATGCGATGTGCCTCGGTGTAGTGATGGGACGCCTCTGCCTGATTGCCGCTCAACCGAAGATTTGTTGCCAGCAGATAATGGCTCTTAGCAAGCAGGGACTGCATGCCTAGTTTTTCGCTGTCGCGCAGGCTGTCCTGTAGCTGCTGGCGAGCGCGGGAATAATCTTTGCTGTTGAGGAAGGCCTCGCCCAAGTAAACGGAGCACTCGACCGATAGGTTCTTCAGACCTGCCCGGTCTGCCTGTTGCGCCAGTCCCTTCATCGAGTTGATGGCCTGCTGCCAGCGCCCTTGTTGCACGGCCACTTTCGCAAGATTAAACGTGGAAATTACAGTCTGCTGTCGATCCTTGCTTCGTGTCGCTGCCTGCATGGCCTGCTGGTAGAGGTCGGAGGCGGCTTTGAAATCGCCGCTGTAGAAGAGACGGTCGCCTTGTAAGTTGCGGATCTGCGCCATCAGCGGATCGTTTTTCAGCTCGCGGGCGATTGCCAGAGCCTCATCTAAATTCTTCTGGCCCTCATTTCCGCGGCCAATCAAGCTGAGCGCATTACCGTAGCCGCTCTGAATCTGGGCCATTGTGAACGATCGCTCCTTAAGTTCGCGAAAGGTGTTGAGCGCTTCTTGTTCGGCATTCAACGCCGCCCCGTAGCGGCCCTGGTATTCGAACAGAGTGCCCAAGCCATAGGACGTGACTGCCAACCCCCGCTTGTCCCCGATTTTTCTCCACAGCTCCAGAGCGCGCAGGTAGTTATCTATGCCCTGGTTGTATTGCCCCAGTCCGACGAAGGTTTGGCCGAGGTTGTAGAGCGAGTCCGCGATCATCCGAGGATCTTTCAACTGTTCCCTCAGCCGCAGGCCCTGCTGAAAGTAGGACATCGCATTTTCATAGTCTGCTTTGTCGAAGTAGATCGATCCAATATTGCCCAAACATATCGATTCGTTCGTGGGATCGCCCAATTCCTGAAGTAGGCTGAGAGCTTCCTTGCTCAGGCTCAAAGCCTGATCGTACTGACCATGATTTTCGTAAAATAGGCCCAGATCCAACAGATTGCCACCCAAGGCGCGCTTGTCTCCAAGCTCGCGATGTAAACTGAGGGCTTCCTGGTAGTTCTTGAGTGCCTGATCGGCGTGGCCGAGCGAGTCCTGCACCTGGGCCATCAGCTCCATAGTCAGAGCCATACCGCCCTTGTTGCCGACCTTACGTTTGATGGCGAGTGCGTCCTGCAAGCTGCGAAGCGCGTCATCGAACTTGTTCAGAAATTGGTAGGTCTGGCCAAGGGCGTCCAACGTCTCGGCCCTCTGTTCATCGTTTCCAAGCTGGATGGTCAGCGTCAAGGCGCGGGTCAAGTAGTCCAAGCCGGCCTGGGGGTTACCGCGCTTGAGCTCCACCCAACCCATGTGCTGCAATGCGTCCACATTCTTAGGATCACGCGCCAACAGTTTCTGGTTATATGCTGTGGCCTTGTCCAACATGGAGAAATCTTCGTAGAGAATGGCGAGAGCGCGTTCCACATCTGGGTCGTCGGGCAACATCTTGGCCAGGTTTTCGTAGGAGTCGATCGGGGTAATCCTTGTTCGCCTGCGCGTTCTCCGCTAGGATCAGATATTTTTCTTGTGGAGAGACCTTGTCACTCAGGTCCACTGCCTTGCGAGCGTATTCCTGTGCTTTGTCGCCATAGCCGAGAACAGAATAAGTTCTACCCAGTTCGGCATAGGCCAGCGCAAAACCCGAGTCCTCTGTGGTCGCGGCCTCAAACTGTTTTGTGGCCTCGAGGTTTTTGCCCTGACGTGCCAGGTGCAGCCCTTCGCTGTAATAGCCGAGGGCTTTAACGGACTGGGAGGAGGGCTTGAGAGACTTGGCCTGAAGTTCCTTAATCGTGTCAGGGGATAACGCAAGGCTCTCTTGGACCGATCGAGCCAATTGCTGAATGGCCCGCGGGAGGTCCTTCTCGCTGGACGCTTCCGCCTTCAAGACAAAATTGCGCTGCCGCTTCAGATCCTGAAGCGTGGCATCAATACGAATCTGATCCCCAAACTTGAGATACTGTCCCCAGAGCACTCGGTCAGCACTGGTAAAGTCTGCCACGCGGCGAAGCGTGTCCGGATCAAGGTTGCCATCTGACGCTATGCGCAGATCGTGCAATATCTGGTTGACGCGGTCAGAGGAAACCGTCCGAAGAGAGGCGGACTCGCCCATGTCGGTCCTTAGCATCTCGGCCAAAGTCAGACCGAGCCAATTCACCGACGCATCGCCCGAAGCATTGCGAAACGGCAAAATCGCCAGCGATATCGCTGGCTTGACTGAAGCTTGCTCCGACGTCGTATGCGTAAACAGCTTTCCGCGCAGCAAGAACCCTACGCTGGCCAAGACCAGCACAGTTGTAATCACCCCGATCAGGGGCCAGGGAACATCGCGTCCCCAGGGCCTCACACTTGGGAATGAAAGGGAAGCGGCGGCGCGCTTGCCCTGCCAGCCTTCCAAGTCGGCCAGAATCTCGCTTGCGGTTTTGTAGCGGCGCTCCGGCTCACGTTCCAGGCATTTGCTGACAATACCGCTGAGGACACGGGGTATGGCGCGGTCGTGATCGGAAATGGGAGTGGCGCGCCCCTGCGTGCGCTTAAGCAGACTGGCCAAGGCGGTTTCGGCCTTGTACGGCATCTTGCCAGTAAGCAACTCGTAAAAGATCAGTCCCAGGGTGAAGAGGTCGGAGCGCTCGCCGAGTTCTTCGCCCAGCGCTTGTTCGGGAGACATGTACTCCATCGTCCCGACCAGCGCCCCGGTCTGAGTCATGCCTTCACCTTCCAGCGAGCGCGCTAGGCCGAAGTCCATGACCAGAATCCGGCCTGTCTTGTCACGCATGATGTTCTGCGGCTTCAAATCGCGATGGATCACGCCTACACTGTGCGCTGCCTCCAGTGCCCGGCACACCTGCTGCATGATCTCCACCGCCTCCTCCGGCTGGAGTTTCTTTTTCTCCTGGATGAGAGCGCGCAGATCCTCGCCCTCGATGTACTCCATCGTGATGAACTTCAGACCCTCGGCTTCGCCAAGATCGTAGATACGGATCACATTCTTGTGCGTGACCTGATGGGCCAGGATCAACTCTTGTTTGAAACGCTGGATGATGCTCTC
>QIAR01000030.1:0-10685 GCA_003225595.1 Acidobacteriota bacterium
GATGAATTCGCGGGTACGATCATGGGCGATCTGAACAGCCGCCGCGGGCGCATTCAGGGAATGGACAATAAGGGTGGTAACACCGTCGTGAAAGCCGAGGTGCCGATGGCGGAGATGCTCACCTACGGCGCCGACCTAACCTCGATGACGCAAGGGCGCGGCAGCTTCAATATGGAGATGCATCACTATGACGTCGTGCCGACGCAGTTACAGGAGAAGATCATCGAGAAGGCGAAGGCGGCGCGTGGAGAGGTAAAGGAAGAGGAAGAGTAGAGATCCTTCGCTCGGCTCAGGACTTCGGCGCTCGACTCAGACGCCGCGCAAAATCCTCAAGTTGTAGGGATCAAGAAGCAAAACCCTGAGGCAGCGAAGCAGCAAAGTCAACAAACACAGTGCGGTTGTATTCGTCGGCTCATTCTAATCGTTCTGCCTACGCTTTTTTGGGCCGCCCACCCGTCTTGCCCCATCGAGCGAGCTTCTTGCGGTGCTTCCTTGCTGTGGCTTTTCCGCCCTTCTTGCCGATGCATCGAGGACACACCATGTTCGTCATCGGATGTATCGAGCAATACGTCTCTTTGGGCACGGCGCTGCATATTCTAGCTTGAAATGTTGTCCGTAAAGCCACCGGGCAGCTTTTTATTTCCCCGACCGCCTTTCTTCCCCCAACCGGACAATTGCTCTTTGTACTTGGCCGTGGTTTTTTGGCCGCCCCAGGAGGCGATGCATTTGGGACAGATTAGCTTTGTCCGTAAATGACTGGGGCAGTAGGGCATAAAGGTCTTCATCGCGAGAGCAATCTGGTTGGATAGTTCCTCGAGGAACTGAGCATGTTTCTCTGAATATTGGTTTCGTCGGCAGCTGAGAATTATGACTACACCGATGCTCTCTCCCCTCACGATCAAGGGAACCGCGCAGTATGATCGAAGTCCTTCTTCCAAGGTGTGCTCCTCGATGGCAAACTGACGTTCTCTTTCCAGGTCCCGCCGGACAATCGTTCTCTGCTGCTCAAAAGCCCATCCATCGTGGCTCTCTTTGCGGCCTAGCAATGCGCCAATGCGGAAGAAGCTATCTGCGAAGCTGCCTTCGGATGCTACTATCTTTAAAGCGTCCTCTTCCGGTTGATAGAGACTCAAGCCCGCACGATCGTAAGGCATTACTCTCTTCACCGCCTCGCACATGCCGTGGAAAACGTTCTCGGGCGCAGGCTGTGTGATGGCCGCCCTGTTGACTTCAAGTAGTGTCCTGTACCGCTGTGCTGTTCCCAATGGCACACTCATATGCACGGCCCCCCTTAAGTCACTTTTACCAGTTTTTCAGTTAATGTAGAAAGCCAGCAGCTAGGTTATTACGAAATCAGAACAAGATGCATTTTACTTTTTGAACGAAGCCCTGACGCAGTATTAGTGTGAGAGAACTTCTTGGGGTAGTTTGAAAGCGAAGTGCGAATCATGGAGCCGAATAGAGAAAACGATCTGGATGGCTCTAATCAGGCAATCCGGCCCGAGAAACCAAGGCAGAAAAAACCCTACAGCCCTCCAAAGTTCGACATTCTGACACCGGGTCAGGCTAAAGCGGTATTAACCGCGAAAGCCTTACCGGGTGAGGCCGCTACTGAACAACTCCTGACCTCGATATCGCAGCTAGAAAAGAGCGGCAGAACACATGAGGAGCGCCCCTCGTTGCTGGTAGAGCTGAAACTCGACGTTCCCGGGAAGTGGCGCGCAGTCGAACTCAGGCTTGCTGCCGAGTACTTGAATGTCCAGCATCTGGCCATCCTGCGTAGGTATCTCGATGTTTGCGAGAGTGTCATGCAGGAAGCGGGTGCAAGTCATGAGTGAACCAAAAAACGAACAGATCGAGTTCGGCAATCATGACAAAACTCCCAAACCGGCCTCGCCGTGGGCTGGGCTTCTGCTTGTGGTCCTTGTGTCGCTATTGATGCCAGCTCTCTTGCTGATCAGCGTCAGGACCATTCCGGCCGCGGTATGGGCGTTGTGGGCCATGCTTTCGCTCTGGGTGGTGCTGGATTCCGGCCGCCTTCTCCGCATTAACAGATTTCGTGTCGACCCTTTGGGACCGGAGGCCGTCCTATTATCTGCTCTGGGACTCCTAAATATTATAAGTGCCCTCGGGGCTCTGTTCATTCTGTCGCGTCCCTGAACGTTGACTTGACAAAATGGATACTTGCCGTTTCGAGGGAAATTGGCGGTGTCTATCCTGTTTCCAAGGCAAAACCCAACAAAAAACGCCGTTCTTCTTTTTGCTATGTTCGTTCTCCCGCATTGCCTGATTCTTGATTTCGGCTTACTATCCCGCCAGTGGCTACTCTCAAGAACACTCCTGATCTGAAGCAACGGCTGGTTTCGGCCGCGCCGGTCGAAGACGACTCATCATTTGAACTCAAGCTGCGGCCGCAGCGACTGCTGGAGTTTATTGGACAACCCAAAGTGAAAGAAAACCTGGCGGTGGCGATCGAGGCGACGCGTTCGCGCGGCGAGGCGCTCGATCACGTGTTGCTCTATGGCCCGCCAGGGCTGGGTAAGACCACACTGGCCAACATCATCGCCAATGAACTTGGGGTCGCATTCCAACAGACCTCAGGGCCGACGCTGCAGATCAAAGGAGATTTGACAGCGATCCTCACCAATGTGCGTGACAAGCAGGTGCTGTTTATTGATGAGGTGCACCGGCTGCAGCCCGCCCTGGAAGAGATCCTTTATTCGGCGTTAGAGGACTACAAGCTGGACATCATCATCGGGCAGGGGCCGTCGGCGCGAACTCATACGATGGACGTGAAACCGTTCACGTTTATCGGGGCGACCACGCGGGCCGGCTTGCTTTCCGCGCCGCTGCGCTCGCGCTTCGGAATCATGCTGCGGCTGGAATTTTACAGTCATGAGGATCTGCGAATTATCGTGGAGCGCTCGGCGGAGATTCTGGGAGTCGAGATTGATAAGCCTGGAGCCATGGAGATTGCCAGCCGTTCGCGCGGGACTCCGCGTATTGCTAACCGGCTGCTAAGGCGGGTTCGCGATTATGCACAAGTGCGCTGCGCGGGCAAGATCGATCTTCCGACTGCGCAGGCTGCGCTGCAGATGCTGGAAGTCGATCGCCACGGGTTTGATGAGATCGACCGCAAGCTGCTCCTGACCATAATTGAGAAATATCAAGGCGGTCCGGTGGGCGTGAACACTCTGGCGGCGGTACTTGCGGAAGAGCCGGACGCAATCGAAGAGATCTATGAGCCATTTTTGATCCAGATTGGGTTCTTGAATCGCACACCGCGGGGTCGAGTGGCGACCCAACTCGCGTATGAGCATTTCGGGATCACGCCGAACCGCAGGCAGAGTTCGTTGTTCTGAGCCCAGGGCTGAAGCCCGGACTTTTTCGCGGGCTACGGCACGACTGTACGCCGCTGCACGGCAATGTGCCGTGCGCAGTCCACTCTCTTAACGGGTTGGAGCCATGACACAGACTCCGCTCGAGCTGAGAGGCAGCGCCGCAAGTCAATACTGGATGAACCCACGGTTAATCGTCGCGATCGTCCGTCCCGTCCGGCGAAACACGCCAATACCTTCACGGGACCCACCCAAGTTTGTATTCCCTTCAATTGTCGCCAGCCGAACACCAGCGATTTGCTCCACCAAACCGGTGTGACCGTTCCCACTGCCTGTGGTGATGACGAAAAGGCATCCTGGCTGCACCAGAGACGGGGTAGTACTGGCTTCCACGGCAGCAATCCGTCGAATACCCTGCGATCCTGCTTTGTTCCAAAGATCGAGTACACCGGCGTCTTTGATCGCAGGATTGGGCACATCCAGTGTTTTGGCCGCCTGCTGGAAGCAAAAGTAAACAAAGGCAGCACACCAGGGAAAGCTCCCGTCGGCAGGGTTAAGCCCCACCGCTCTGAGGTACTGGTCCACGCGAGGCCCGCGGTTCGAACCTAAGGGATCTTCCATCGTGCCGACCTCACGGGAAGCAAGTTGAAGGACCGTTGCCAAGAGTTGGCTTGGTGCTGTTGCATTGGGCGGAACTGTGTCTGCACCAAACAGCGCAGCCCAAGTCATTGGCCCGACCACACCATCGATCTTGAGCGGCGCGCCAGAGGTGTCTTGCGAGCGTGCCTGAAACAATTCGATGGCGTCCTGGGTTTCGGCACCAAAGGTGCCGTCCTCCGCTACCGGGCCACAACCCAATTTATTGAGGCGTTGCTGGACGGCTAAGACCGCAGCTCCTTTAGAGCCGGGCGTGAGAACCGTCCCAGGAAAAGTGGCGAAAGTTGTCGTAGGGCTTGCCATGTGGGTACTCCAAGAACGTGAATTAGCCTGAGCAGGCGCTTGCGGTGGGGGAAACCCAGTCTAAGAGACTGCGTAGTTATAGTCAATGTTTTTTCGCTTCCGAAAAGGAGCGGCGATTGCGGCTGGACAGGGAGAAATACCCTATGACTTTCCCCATGGCCCTCCGTCTAAACGGAGTGATTGCTCAGGAGGTCGCCGTACGCAAAAGCCTGGGCGCCTGGCTCCCAGCCGTGTGCGCGCAGAGAGAGGCGAGGAACGGTGCATCCATGGTCCAAAAGGCGCGGTCTCGTGGCTGTTATGGCGTGGCCGCTGGTGCTCCTCCCGCTGGCGCAAGCGAAGAAAGACGACCCAGACCCCGCCCTTAAACGACCTGTCTTTGCCACCTTGCACATTCCGCGCCTGGAGCACCGCCCAACCCTCGAAGATTTTCTGGACATGCAGCCCGCCCCCGCGTTCGCCGACAAGATGCTCAAGGTGGAGGGCTTCATCCAACGTGACCCGAAAGACGGAGCACCGGCATCGCAGAAGACAGAGGTCTATCTCGGCTACACGGATAAGAACCTGTACGTAGTCTGCATATGCTTCGAGTCAGAGCCGAGTAAGATCCGCGCCCGCATGGGGCGACGCGAGGCCATCAATGATGACGACCAGTTTGGCTTTGTCCTGGACACCTTTCACGACCGGAAGCACGGGGTGTTCTTTTATCTGAATCCACTGGGCGTGCAGCAGGATGGTATTTGGAGAGACAACCAGGAACCGGACTACTCCTACGATATGGTGTGGAACTCCGACGCCAAGCTCACCGGCCGCGGATACGTAGCGTGGTTTGAGATTCCGTTCAAGCAGCTGCGCTTCCCCTCTCGCCCCGATCAGACCTGGGGACTATTCTTCGAGCGCGACGTGAAACGCAACAATGAGTATTCGTTCTACCCGCACATCACAAGCAATGCGCAGGGTTTTCTGGCGCAGGAAACCGAGATGGATGGGCTGGAGAAAATCTCGCCTGGGCGCAACCTGCAGTTTATTCCATATTTGTCGGTCCGCAGCTTCCGTGAACTGGACGACCGCGACCCCAACAACCCCCATTTTCATGGCAAGCACGTCGAACCGCGGCCTGGGCTCGACTCGAAGATCGTGCTCAAGGACGCGCTGGTGCTGGACTCCACCATCAACCCGGACTTTTCGCAGGTAGAGTCGGACCAACCGCAGATCACCGTGAACCAGCGCTTCGAGGTTTTCTTCCCGGAGAAGCGGCCGTTCTTTCTGGAGAATGCCAGCTTTTTCGAAACGCCCATCAACCTTGTGTTTACGCGCCGCATTGCCGACCCGGAATACGGCGTAAGGCTCACCGGGAAGCTCGGACCGTGGGCATTGGGAATGCTTTTCGCGGATGACAAGTCGCCGGGCGAGAGCGTGGCTCCATACGATCCCCTGGCCGGCCACAAGGCTTATTACAGTGTGCTACGGGTGAACCGCGATGTAGGCAAGGAGTCCACGGTGGGGCTGATTTACACCGACCGCGAGCTGAGCACGGCTCCCGGAGAGAGCGCGTGTACTGACAATCGCTGCCTGGTAGGCTCCAATCGCGTTGGTGGTATCGATGCCAAGATCAAGTTCAATTCCAAGTGGAGCGCGACACTGCAGGCGCTCGCCAGTCACACCAAACTGAATGATGGGACGCACAAAGGTGGTTCGGCATACGACTACTATCTGGAACGCAGTTCGACCAAGCTCGAGTACAACGTGCTGTATCAGGACACGGCGCCCAACTTTGAAACCGACACTGGGTTCTTCCGCCGTCCGGATGTGCGTCGGTTCAGCCAGTTTGCGATGTACCGATTTCGGCGCAAGGGGAAGCTCCTACAGTGGCATGGCCCCAGCCTGTTCACGATCAACAACTGGGACCACAGCGGGACGCGACTGGAGTGGTTCGGGAACGTGAACTACCGCTGGATCCTGGCAGGGCAAACCGACTTTGGCGTCTACTACAACCTGGGCCACGAGCGGCTGCGGCCCGTGGACTTCGACACGCTTACCACAAACCGCGACTACACCCACGTGCATCGCGGATTTTTTTTCGACTTCGGCTATTTCAAGCCGTTATCGCTGGGAGGGGAGGTAAACTGGGGCACGGATACCAATTTCGATACGGCGGTAGGCCCGCCGGTGCTGGCCAAATCCGGTTTTGCGCAGATTTTCGCGACCGTACGGCCGGTTCGCAGGCTGATAGTGGAAAACACGTACCTGCTTACACGCCTGCGAGACCTGGTTACAGACGCGAACATTTTCAACGACCACATAATTCGCTCCAAGTGGAACTACCAGTTTACTCGGGCACTGTCACTACGCTTTATCGCCCAGTACAACACGGTGCTCACCAATCCCGCTCTGAGCTCCTTGCAACCCGTCAAGAACTTCAATGCGGATGTGCTGCTGACCTATCTGGTACATCCGGGAACGGCTGTCTATGTGGGCTATAACAGCAATCTGCAGAACCTGGACCCGTTTCTCGGGCTGGATCCGGACGGGAACCTGCTGCGCACCCGCAGTCGTTTCCTCAACGATGGGCGGCAGTTCTTCGTGAAAATCTCATACCGGTTTCAGTATTGAGGAGCCGCGTCGAGTTTTTACCCAGCTTGTGAGAGCTATTAGGAAACCAATTCTACGCGTTTTGTGGATGCCCCTGTCTCCACAAGAGCTCAATGCGGCTACAATGACGGCAGCATGATTGCTCATTTGCGCGGAAAACTGCTGACGAAGCGTCCCAACCAGGCCATCGTGGAGACCAGCGGCGTCGGGTACGACGTGGCCATCAGCGTGCCGACTTTTTCTGATCTGCCAAATGTGGGGAGCGAAATTGCGCTGCACATCCACACCCACGTGCGAGAGGATTTGATCGCTCTCTACGGGTTTCTTCGGTCGGCGGAAAAACAAGTATTCGAGAAACTGATCACGGTAAGCGGGATTGGGCCGAAGCTGGCGATCACCATTCTCAGTGGCATGCCGGCGGACGAAATGGTGGGCGCAATTCGCGGTAATGATGTAGCACGGTTGACGCGCATTCCAGGAATCGGGAAGAAAACGGCCGAACGCATGGTGCTTGAGTTGCGTGACAAATTGCCGAGCGAGGGCATAAGTGCCGCTGCCCCCGTAGCTACGATCAGTCCGGTGGAGGAAGATGTCTTGTCGGCACTCGTGAATCTTGGGTATCAGCGAGCGGCGGCTGAAAGGGCATTGGCCTCGCTCACAAAGAATGGTAAGAATGCTGGGTCATTCGATGCGCTATTCCGGGAGACGCTTGCGACTCTATCGAAGTAGCTTGGCGTGACGCTCCCTGGATGGGTCAGAGACCCCTTGCTCCGCTCTAGTTCCCCACAAACCGCAAATAGAGGTCGCGGTCGCTCTTGCAGGTCTGGGCCATTTCTTTGACCTTCTGCCAAGCTTCCTGCTGTGATTCGTCTTTCGCGCGGTCGCGAACACGTTCCCATTCTTCGAGGAAGGTTTCCATTTGCAGATGGTTGAAGACAGTCTTACCGAACGGATCCACACAACGAAGAAAGGGAAACTCGCGTTCCTCGCGAGAAGGCAGCACGCCATGCATCATGACCCATTCACTGCGCTCACCGAGGTCGTCCTCGAGTTTTACTACCAGTGACATGGAATCTCCTCCTACTAGGGGCAAATTAGCTGTTCCCCGTGTAATCGTGAATGCCGGGATGAACAAACGTTGGGGAGAATGTATCAATCCGAGCGCAATTTTCCAAATCCACACTTTTGCAGCCAGGCAGGCAGTCGCCAGGTGCTTATTTGCCGATGCAGAGTGTTAAGAACAAGCATAAAGGGCTTTATATGCAGCAGCTTTTCCGGCGGGCGCTCTTTCCGAGTACACGACGGAGTACATAAAGTGCTCACGCGACGCTCACGCAACCGACTCGCAAGAGATGGAACCGGTGTCACCACCATCACAGGCTCATGCCAAGGTCTTCCGGAGCACTTATTTCTAAGGCGTGAGCGCTGCCCGTAGGTGCCGGGTGCGTGTGCGACAGACGGAGCCGCAGACGTGTGGAAATCTTTGTATCGCCGATGGGTAACGCTCTTGTGCACCGGTGTATAAGTAGCGGGCATGACCGTGCGCACCAGTTTAGTTGCGACAGTGATCAAGCGTCTGACGGGAGCGAATCTCGAAGCCGCACGGGAGTTTCTGCTCCGAGACTGCTTCCTTCCTGGGAAAGGCTTCTCGTCCCAGTATGCGGGACAGGGGACGGTGAGCTGTACGACTTCCGCCATCTGCATCTACGCGCTCTCCGATACCGGTCATCTGACCCAGCGTCAGAAACGCGGGTTCACGCGCGTATTGCTGGCATTTCGTGCGGCCATGCCGGTGGAAGAGGCCGGAGCCTTTCCGAGGACGACTGGAGGAGAGCTCAGCGCATGGACGACGGGTCAAGCTGCGCTCGCGCTGTTGAGTCTCGGCGCATCGTGGGATCTAACCCGTCCATCAGTCGAATGGCTTATTGAAAGACAGGCCACGAACGGTGGTTGGAATTTTCCCGGGACGACGGCCATGAGCGACTGATTTACACCTTCTATCCCACTCTTGCGCTCCTGCGGTGTCGGACACGGCCCGGTCAAGCAGGCAAGCGTGCCCTCTCTCGTGTCTCTGGTTTCATTGAATCGTGCGAGGAGCAGCAAAATCCATTCTGGGTTCCGCTCAGGAGTCACCTACGCGCTCTTCTGGGACGCCCTCTCAAGCGGCAAAGTGCGGGTGATGCTTCGCTGGATGATTATTGGCAACTTTTTCAGGACGGTTGGCCAACTGAGCGCGTCGATGAAGACTGGCTCTCAAATCGGTTCAACATGGCTCTAATGTGCGGGTCAAATTACCTGCTCCTTCGACGTCAGGTTGCCGCGAACCATCCGCTGGCGTTGCTTCATCTCCGCTACTTCGCAGACGAGAGGCTCGGAAACGGGTGGACTGATAAACGCGAAGAGCAGCGGCCAAAGACCTGGGCCACCGCTCTGGGTGCCCTCACGCTCCATCGATGGGCACGTGATCTTTGCCGCATCAGCACTGGACTGACCAGGATCCCTACCCGTTCGGAACTAGTGTTAAGACTTCGCTCTGAAACTGTAGCAGAACGATCCACATCCAGTGGTGCCCGTCTGCTAGTGCGCCGGTTTTCACAGCTCCGCCCAGGCCATCAACACGCAACCCGATATCAAGTTCTGGTTCGCGACGTGTTCATGTTTCTCTTCGGAGAGGTTCTCAAGGAGCCAAACCTTGAGTCGCCGACCAGTTCGGGAACTTTGCGCGGCGATCTGACATTCAAGAATGCCGCAGCTATGGGACCATGGCATGATTGGAAGACGACACACGAAACCTATATTGTTCCAATTGAGTGCAAAAATAAGGAGAAGCTAACGCACGATGACTTGCGGCAGATCGCGGATTACTTAGGCCCTTCACTGGGCCGTTTGGGGATTCTTGCGTGTCGCAAGACTACCGCGGACGAGGTACGCGATATGCTGAACCGGTCCGTAAGTCATGATCATAAGTACATTCTTGTCGTAAATGATGAAACCCTGATTGATTGGATCAGGTTGAAGGATAGGGGCGGGAATCCGACGGAAGCGATTGTGGACCTTTATCGCTCCCTTCGAGAGGGCGTTCAATAAGAAACGAGTCTTGGACAGCAAAATCTGCAGGATCGAAGTCTCGAGCCTCCCATTCAAGATAAAACACGCGCAGAAACTGCTCGACGAAGCCCACTCTGCGTGCCGCTAAACGTCGCCCCGGTTCGGTGTACATGTCGTTGGGCAGCTGCAGCAGCTTATCGTAGAAATGGTGGATAGAGGACGTTCCATACGGGGTTTGGGACGGTGTCCCTGGCTCTGGATTCCAAATCGGCCGCCCGTGCGCCCCACCAAAAGCAAAAGTGCGAGCGATACCGATAGCGCCGAGCGCGTCCAGGCGGTCGGCATCGGCAAAAGCCTGATATTCGGCTGTCGGCTGTTCCGGATCGCCGGCGCGTCCCGGCTTCCAATGATGATGCTCGATGCACGTAACTACCGCGTTGATTTTCGTCTTTGGGAAACCACACTTGGAGAGCATGTCGGCCGCCAAAGTGGCGCCTCGCTTTGCGTGATCGTTTCGATCCGTCCCGTGGCCTATGTCGTGCAACAACGCAGCGGCTTCAACCACGTCCGCATCGGCACCCGTTGCCGCTGCGATGAGAACCGCCAGATCGCGGACTCGAAACGCGTGGTATGGGTCATGCCCAGACGACTCATCCCTAAGGTGCCGTTGCACCTCCAGTTCTAGTTCCCGAGTCCAATGATTCTTAGCCAAGGGCGAACCTCTTAGGCATCGCATTCTCCGCGCAGGTG
>QIAR01000030.1:10883-11285 GCA_003225595.1 Acidobacteriota bacterium
GAAAGAAAACTGCGGGTGTTCCAGTCTCGCAGCCATTCGTCATACAGGTGTGAAGGATAACCAGACAGTACGACGCGGCAATGCAGTTTCCGTAGGGTTTCGAGAAGCCTTAAGTGGTCTTGCTCAGTGTAGTCATGAACATAAATACGCTTGCGTCGCCGCGTACTCGCGAGATATGGTGGATCACAATAGATGACCTCGTGCCCCTCGAACCGTCTCGCGGTCAGAAAATCGGCTGCGTCGCCCACGATGTACGTGGCCAAGAGCGGGAAAGAACGTTGCCAGTACGCGATCACTGCAGGATTCTTATCGACCCCTATACTTGCTTCTGCAGCTTTCTTGTGAAGGAGGACTGCACCACCACCGAGGTGCGTCTCAATATATGTCGAGTGCGGGGGGAGC
>QIAR01000645.1 GCA_003225595.1 Acidobacteriota bacterium
GAATTCCTGGGGAAGAACACTTAATCAACAGCACACAGTTCCTGGAGTGGAGCGGCTTCCCACTGAGATTGCTTTTGTGGGAGGCGGCTACATTGCAATGGAATTTGCCCACGTAGCGGTCCGTGCGGGGGCGCGTGTGACGATCCTTCATCGCGGACCGCGAGTGCTCGAAGGCTTCGATCCCGACTTGGTTTCTAGCTTGTCGGATCGCACTCAGGAACTCGGAATTGCTCTTCACACCGGGACGACGGTCGAAGCGATTGAAAAGTCTGGACCCAAGCTCGTGGTGCATGCCAGACGAGAAGTAAAGAAAACGTCTTTCACATGTGATCTTGCGGTGCATGCTGCCGGCCGTGTACCAGACATCGACCTTGATCTGGAGAGAGCGCACGTTGAGCGCGAAGAGGGGCGTCAAAGTAAATGAGTACCTGCAGAGTGTGTCCAATCCCGCAGTTTACGCTGGAGGTGACGCGGCGGCGACCGATGGCATGCCGCTTACACCGGTGGCGGGATACGACGGCAAAGTCATCGCGGCCAACGTACTTACGGGTAATCACGTAAAAGCAGAATACGACGCCATACCCACAGTCGTTTTTACGATTCCGCCGCTGGCGTCAGTTGGCATGGCTGAAGGGACAGCGAAGAAAAACGGATTTCGCTTTCGCACGAATCATATGGAGATCGGCGGATGGTATTCCTCGCGACGGGTCGGGGAGAGAACCGCCGCTTTCAAGGTACTGGTGGAAGAAGGGAGCGAGCGAATCCTCGGCGCTCATTTGCTCGGCCCGGCCGCCGAAGAAACAATCAATCTTTTTGCTCTGGCAATGCGGAAAGCGATCACGGCCAGCGACTTGAAACAAGTGTTGTTCGCCTATCCGACTCATGCTTCGGATGTGCAGTACATGGCCTGAGATGGGGAACAATCTGATGGCAGATTGCTGCAATCTTGATTCAAAGAATCCTCTGGACCTAACGGCCTCACGTGCCGCATGGTTTTTTTGGTATGGGCCGGTCGCCGTGATCCTCGCCGGATCATTTTGGGCCGCCGGTAGAAATTGGCTATGGGCGGGCGCTTTCTGCGTGATGGGGATAGGGTGCCTCATCAATGCCCGCCGCTGCCATCGGCTTCATTGCTATTTCACTGGCCCTTTGTTTCTTGCTGCCGCTGGATATGCGATAGCTGCTCAATTTGAGTTGGTGCCTCTGCGTGCAGATACATTTCTCCTAATTGTGCTGGGTCTTTCCTGTGCGTTCCAGTGTGCTGAAAGACCATTCGGTCGTTACCGGGGAACATCGCAGCCAGAAGGCACTCGTCGCTGAGGAGCACAGAATGCCTGGAGAGCAACGTCCAAGTGCTCACAAGCAAATGACCCTAGCGTCTAACTGACAAGTACCAGGGATGGCATTCTGTCCAATACGGTCACATCGCGTATCGCTAGCAAAGTCGAATCAAGCTGCTCGAACGGGTCTTGCCGAGCTAATCTCCTGCGGGTCCGCGAGGCCGCTGGCCTCTGCCTAACAGAGGCGACACACCCACCAGGGCTTCGGGTGCCGCCGCATTCGCACGAGAAAACCCATTTTTGTCTTCTCCTTCAGGGAGTCTATGAAGAAAACTGGGGCAGAGACATTTTCGTTCGCAAGCCGGGCACTTTGGCGCTTACGGCCGGTGGTGCTGTCCACTCCAATCGCATCCACAGCTCAGGGATACGGTTCTTCTCCATCGAGATGACGCAACCCTGGCTCGACCGAGCGAACGGACATCTGAAGTACTTCCAAGGTCTGACGCAATTTGACAACGGTTCGCTGCCGTGGCTGGCAATGCGGCTCTATCGCGAATTCCGGTGCGAGGACGATGTGGCGCCACTGGCGATTGAAGGACTGGTTCTCGAACTGCTAGCGGGCTTGGCGCGACAAGGTCCTGAGTCTGAGGGGGCAGCGACTTGGCTGAAAAAGGCGCAAGACTTTGTGCGACCGATTCCAGCGCTCGATCTCTCTTGTCGAAGTTGCCGAGTTCGCCGGCGTGCATCCCGTGTCTCTGGCACGCGCTTTTCGGCGAACGCACCATTGCACGGTCGGAGACTATGTTCGCAAGTTGCGGGTCGAATTCGCATGCCAGAAACTCACTGGCTCACGTGCATTGCTGGTAGACATTGCTCTCTCTGCCGGCTTCTCCGAGCAGAGCCACTTTTCTAGAACTTTCAAACGTCTTACGGGTCTGACCCCTTCCCAGTACCGTTCCTCCCGTCAAGGCTAATTCCAGCCAAACGCTTCATTCGTGCAAGACGATGCTCTGCGCTTCTCGATAGCCTCGGTTCAGTGAGGCTTTTGGAATTCGTTTTTTAGAGGGATGAGATGAGTAATCGAAGCGTGCTGAGAGGGCTACTGGTGATCGTGGTCGCTATGGGAAGCACGTTTGCCCGAACCCAGAAATCGCCACGTGAGACATCAGAACAACATGCATCGATGATCAGCGCGTCCGATTTAACAAAGCCGGTCCTGAAGGAGATTCAGGACATCGAGGAGAGGACGGTGGCAATAGCCGAGGATTTTCCAGATGAGTTGTACAACACCTATCGCCCAAAAGGAGACCCTGACGTACGCACCGCCGCAGAAATCCTGCTACATATCGCAGAGCAGAACGAGTCGGCTGCTTCCCTCATACGCACCAAGCCGCAGCAAGACGCATTGATCGCTTCAGGGAGGAAGTGGGCTGCGAAGGACATCCTGACCTATGTATCCAAGCCAGACACGGTGACCAAGATAAAGGCATCGTTCGTCGCAGTACGGAGAGCAATCGAAGAGAATCCCGATCCGAAGAAGCT
>QIAR01000646.1 GCA_003225595.1 Acidobacteriota bacterium
CACAAACGTTGTAGCCGTAAGCTGCGAGTTCGGATGCTCGAATTCCTGTCCGGCATTGGGGCCGTAGTTCTTGAAAATACTGATGTATTTAAAGCGTGGATCGCGCTTGAGATCCTGGATGCGTTGTGCGGCGAGCACCAGGAATTGCTCAATCTCCGCGTCGCTGGAATTCCACAGGTGACGGTCGTGCCTGGGGTTTTCCACGAGGACTTCGTGCGCGCCGACTGAGCCCATGCGGTCGTAAATACCATCCCCGCGGCGAGCTGGATCACCCTCAATGCGGTAAAGGGGTGATGGATGCACCACGGAACGTGCAGACCACGCGATGCCGTCGATGCCCCTAACGCTGGAAACAACCTGGGCGGGCGCAGACGAATCAGGACAGAAGCGGCAGAACGGCTCCGGTCGCGGTCCAGATTCAGTAACTTCGTCGCCGGTGATCACCCATGAGCGGGTGATGGGATCTTTGCGTAGCTCCATGCGCTAAGGAAAACACCGGCACGAAGGCCGCGTCAACTATGAATTGTGTCACCGAAATCGGATATTCCGGTTTGTTATAATCCGCGCACGCACCCGCAACAGATGACCGAGCCGTCCACTCCGCTGATGCGGCAATACGCCGCCATCAAGAAGGAACATCCCAGCGCGCTGCTTTTCTTTCGTCTGGGCGATTTCTACGAACTTTTCTTCGACGATGCAAAGGTGGCCGCGCGTGAACTGCAGATCACACTGACCTCGCGCAACAAGGAAAAGGGCGTGGCCGTGCCCATGTGCGGTGTGCCCTATCACGCGGCCGAAAGCTACATCTCCAAACTTATTCGCAAAGGATTCAAGGTGGCCATCTGTGAGCAGATGGAAGATCCTCGATTGGCCAAGAAACTGGTGCGTCGGGAAGTGACGCGCGTGGTCACGCCGGGAACGGCCGCAGATACCTCGCTGAGTTCCGAAGAGAATAATTTTCTGGCGGCACTGGCCCACCTCGGCGACCGTGTGGGCTTCGCTGCTTTGGACCTTTCCACTGGCGAGTTTCGTGCAACCGAGTTCCACGGCGAGGATGCCGCCCGCCGGATTCAGGACGAATTGCAGCAGTTGCGGCCCAAAGAACTGTTATTCGGATCTTCCCTTCCACTGTTTGAGACAGGAACCAATCCTGCCGCCCAACGTGCCGCCCCCCAGCCGCGAGCAGCCGGGGCTACATGGGCGGAGACGGCCCTGGACGACTGGATATTTTCGCCCGATCATGCCATTCCCTTGCTGGAGAACCATTTTGGCGTGCTCTCGCTGGAAGGATTTGGGCTGGCGGGCAAGCCGGCAGCGGCTTCAGCCGCTGCAGCGATCCTCTATTACGTGCGCTCCACACAGCGCGGGACGCTGGATCATGTCGACCGAATCGGTTTTTACGAGCGACAGAACTGCCTGGTGTTGGACGCGGTCACCGTTCGAAATCTGGAGCTGATCGAGCCGCTGTTCGCCGGAACGGATGCCGGCGTGACGCTGTTCCGTTCCATTGATTCCACGGTCACGCCGATGGGCAAACGCCTGCTGCGCTCGTGGATGCTGCGGCCTTCGATTGATGGGGCGGAGCTCCAAGCTCGGCTGGATGCAGTGGAAACCCAGGCCAAAGACGTAGTGGCACGCGAGGAATTGCGGCGGTCGCTCGATGGCGTGCTCGACCTCGAGCGGTTACTCAGCCGGGTCACGCTCGAGACGGCGAATCCTCGGGATTTGCTGGCCTTGGCAGCCTCGCTCCGGAAGATTCCGGCAGTCCGTGCAACATTGGCGCGACTCTCAACCGAGCGACTAAGGACATTGCATGCGTCGAGCGACGAACTCGGTGATCTGAGGGAGCGCATTGAAAAAACGATTGTCTCTGAGCCGCCGATTTGGTTGAACGATGGCGGAGTGATCCAAAACGGCATAAACGAAGAACTCGACGAATTGCGTGACCTGAGCCGCAATAGCAAGCAGCACCTGGCCCAGATCGAGCAAGGGGAGCGGCAGCGGACAGGCATCTCCTCGCTGAAGGTGAAATTCAATTCGATTTTCGGCTACTACTTAGAGGTTTCAAAATCCAACCTGCATCACGTTCCCGCCGATTACGAACGCAAACAGACCCTGGTCAACGCCGAGCGCTTCACCACCCCTGAGCTCAAAGAGTACGAATCGAAGATTCTTGATGCCCAGGAAAAGATTGTGGAGATCGAGCGCCGGCTGTTTGCCGAATTGCGGGTAGCGATTGCCGGTGAGGCAAAGCGGATTCGACAGACGGCCCTGGCATTGGCCGAGGTGGATGTTCTAGCGGCGCTGGCGCACATTGCGGCATTGCGCAACTATTGCCGTCCCCAGTTTGATAATAGCGGCGGCGAAATCGAGATTCTCGCGGGCCGTCATCCGGTTATCGAACAGCAGGAACTCTCCGGTGTCGGCGACCGATTTGTCCCCAACGATCTCTTTCTGAATTCGACCACGCACACCATCCTGGTGCTGACCGGACCGAATATGGGCGGCAAGTCTACTTATCTTCGGCAGACAGCTCTGATTGTGATCCTGGCGCAGATAGGATCATTCGTGCCAGCGCGTT
>QIAR01000031.1 GCA_003225595.1 Acidobacteriota bacterium
TTGTCGATCCCATGCGCCGTCGCGGTGCTAAGCTTCTTCATTGCCGGTCTCCTTTATCTCTTGTGCTTCGAGCACGTCGATAACTTGGGAGCGTACAGCATCCCGTCGGAGACCGGCCTTCTCATCCCATCTGATTACAACAGTCAGTTCTGCCGCAGACCTGGCGCTTTGGAGCATGCGGCGGCAACGGCTTTGCGTGACGACACGACAGCAAGACTACTTCTTAGGCAATCGCAGGCGCTTACGGTAGAGTCCTGGTGTCCCCCAGAACCGGGTCAGCGTTATTTCCGGGCTGCCCGTGATACGGGCACAATCCCGAGAGGCGCCGCCGATCGGGAGCTATCCCGGACGAGAAATGGCGGGTCATATTGCAACGCAGTGATCGGCGTCGTAGCCAAGCTATTTCCTTTGCCAACCAAGTCGAACCGGCAAATGTATTCCGCAATCTGTGCCCGAGAATGGTGATTTATTTTGCCGGGGCACTTCCTAGATGCCTATAATCCGTGCTATTCATGGCCCTGACGAATCGCACCAAACTGGGTCCTTACGAGATCGTGGCGCCCCTCGGCGCGGGCGGGATGGGAGAGGTGTACCGCGCGAAGGACACACGACTGGGGCGGGACGTGGCGATCAAGGTGCTGCCACCTCATCTTTCAGCAAGTCCCGAAGTAAGAGAACGATTTGAACGCGAGGCGCGTGCGATTTCCTCGCTGAACCATGCGCGGATATGCACGCTTCATGATGTCGGACATCAAGAGGGCGTCGACTTCCTGGTGATGGAGTATCTGGAAGGAGAGTCACTCGCGGAGCGATTGCGCAAAGGCGCGTTGCCGCTGAAGGAGACCGTAAAGATCGGGATGGAGGTGTGTGAAGCACTGGATGTGGCGCATCGTGCAGGAATTGTTCACCGGGACCTGAAGCCGGGCAACATTATGCTGACGAAGAGTGGCACAAAGTTGATGGACTTCGGGCTGGCAAAGGCGAGTGTAGCGAGTGGAGGAGGAAGCGGGAATGTGCCGCTGTTGTCGGCAGCGGCGACCGTGAGCGGAGCGAGCCCGATGTCGCCTCTGACCACCGCGGGCCAGGTGATTGGCACAATTCAATACATGTCGCCGGAGCAGATTGAGGGCAAGGAGGCGGACGCTCGATCGGATATCTTCGCGTTGGGTGCAGTGCTCTATGAAATGGCCACGGGCAAGCGACCGTTCGAGGGAAAGAGCCAGATTAGCGTGGCTAGTGCGATTCTGGAGAAAGAGCCGGAGCCGATCTCAGTCCTTCAACCGTTGACGCCTCCGTCGTTCGAGCGCGTGGTGGGTGCATGCCTGGCGAAAAATCCGGACGACCGCTTCCAATCGGCGCTCGACCTGAAACTCGAGCTGAAGTGGATTGCGGAAGCACCCATCGCAACTGCGGTGGCGGCGCCGCGGAAACGCTGGCGGGAGTGGGCATGGGCGCTGTTCGCCGGAGTGGCGATTGCCAGCGCATTTTGGGGGATCAGCGCTCGATCTTCCAACCAGAAGCCGGCGCCGACGCATTTGAGCATTGCATTGGCACCTGGAGCCATATCCAGCGCGGATCAGTTCAACGACAAGTTTGCGATTTCACCGGATGGCAGCTGGATTGTTTATGTCGTGGCGCGTGGCGGGAGGCGGCAACTGTTCTTACGCGCAATTCGAGAATCTGAGGGGAAACCGATTAACGGAACGGACGATGCCGACCAGCCTTTCGTTTCCCCGGACAGCCTATGGATTGCTTTCGTTTCAGGTGGCACCTTGAAAAAGGTACCGGTCAGTGGTGGCTCCTCGATTGCGATCTGTAGTCTGTCGAGCACACCCGGCGGAGGGGGGACAGGATTTATCGGAGGAGCTTGGCGTCCGGATAACACGATCGTCTTCGTCCCTCAATTCGACGCCGGCATCTGGACAGTGTCCGCAAGTGGAGGAACACCACAGCTTTTTCTGAATACCGACCCAGAAAAGGACCGAATTGCGTACATCGACCTGCAGGTTCTACCTGGCAACAAGGGCATTTTGTTCACGTTGGTGCCAGGCCGCGCGATGAGAGCGGAGGAAGAAGACGTCGCAGTGCTGGAGACGGGCGCGGCAGAACCCCGTATTTTGATTCGCGGTGGGAGCAATGGTCGATACGCTCGCACAGGACATCTCTTGTATGCTCGGGGTGGGGCGCTGCTGGCCGTTCCATTCGATCTTTCTCGGCTCGCCGTGACCGGAACGCCGGTTTCCGCGATCGACGGTCTCGAGAGGAATCCGGTCGGCAATTCCCCCTACTCCGTTTCGGAAAATGGGACGTTGGTCTATGAGCCCAGGGCGGGTCTCAAGGGCGGCCCGAGGTTGGTACTGGTGGATCGCAAAGGCAGTGTTCGACCGATTACGGACGGTAGTGGTTATCCGCAAGAGTTTTCTCTATCCCCTGACGGCCGGTCTGTTGCTGCAGATGTGGTTGCAGTCAACAACGATGTCTGGACGTACGACGTCGCTCATGGAACGCCGCTTCGCCTGACCTTCGAGCCTGGCGACGAGGTCTTTCCGCAGTGGACGGCGGATGGGACGCGGATTGCGTTCGGCACGCGGACTGGGAAGATGTTTTGGAAATTGGCGGACGGCACCGGAGAAAGAGAGGAGATTTCGCGGGGTGAGTACCCACGGTATCCAGGTTCTTTCTCGCCGGACGGAAAGATGCTGGCGTTCGTGGAAATTCATCCTTCCAGACAGCGGGACATCTGGCTGATGCCGCTCGATGGGGACCGAAGGGCACAACCCTTTCAAACTACGGACGCCGATGAATGGGCGCCGAAATTCTCATCCGATGGACATCGCGTTGCCTATGCCTCCAACGAAACCGGTCGTGACGAAGTCTATGTCCGTCCGATTGGGTCATCTGGGGGAAGAAAGCAGATTTCGACCGAGGGCGGTACCTGGCCGGCTTGGGCCCGCAATGGCCGCGAACTCTTCTTCCTGAAGGGTGACAAACTTGCAGCCGTTACGCTGGATGCGGAAAGCAATCCGGTTGGCCAAGCTCGCGTGGTTTTGGATGCGCCAAAGTTGGCCGATCTCCAGTTTCAGGCAGATTCTCCCTGGTATGACGTCATGCCGGAGGGAGAACATTTCGTGATGCTGCTTAGTCCGCAGTATCCATCACCCACACACTACAACATCGTGGTCAATTGGTTTGAAGAGCTGAAGCAATTAGTTCCGACTCGCTAGAAGATAACTGTCGTAACATCGCCATTACACCAGCAACGGCCCCAGCAGGACATTTATGAGATGAGCAGATGAGCTCTAGCCTGCCCTTCTTGCCTTTAAACTGCGCAGTGAGGCCACACAAAGACACCACCGCAGGCTGGAAGAGGGAAAAGACGAAGCCGCCGCTATTCGGCTGCAGATGTGCGGCCACCGATGCAGTTCGATTTGTCGTGCCTGACAAGGGAAGCACCGCGTGCCGTAAAGAAGGCGATATAATGCCTAGCGACTGGGCGCAGTACTTGTTGGAAGAGAGTCTCGCGGAGTCATGCAACGTGGAAAAACGCACAGGTTCGCGAGCACTACCGTAGCGAGGGCGTCCAGTAACTAAAACCAACCTACCTAAGGAGAAAATCATGCCGAACATTTCTGGCTCTTTTTCTGGGAGAGCCACCTCGCAGACCACCATTTCTTTGCCTGACATTCCCGACCATGCGATGAACCTGATGGAGGTCACAGGCCTCCAGAAATCAAGCGATGAGAAGTGGAACGAGGCCAGGATCACATATTGGGGCGCCGCAGACTTGATCGCAGGCAACGGTCCGCAGCGCGGCTACTTTGTCAACGAGCATCCGGACGGCGACCGTGACTTCGGCACTTTTGAAGGGAAGATTGCCACGGCCGGCGGCCAGGTCACCATCGAGGGCAATTGGAAGTATGCGGGTGGCACGGGAAAGTTCAAAGGGATAACCGGTGGCGGCACCTACAAGGGTCGGGCGACTTCGCCTGTGGAATTGGAAAATTCCTGGGAAGGAACCTACCAACTCACAGCAAAAACTCAGGCAGCATGATTTTTCCGGCCCGCCAGTAGAAATAGTAACCGTTGCTAAGTCTCATTCTTGGATGTTGTGGCTCACTCTGCCAAGCTGAGAGAGTGAGCCATTTCTTTCGGGTGCGAACCGCCTGTTGCGGTAAAAGGGTGCTCTCCAAGTGTTAGGATGCGCGTTCCATGAGCACTCCTTCTCCTTCCTGATGCTAATGATGCTCGACATACCTGACGCACTGCCCTTGATTCTTGAAAGGTCCGGCAGGCGGACCGAACTTCAGATACCCACCATGCTTGCACTCCTCTTTGCTCTTCGGAGCTTGTTGCGCAGGCGTGATGGCTATCCCATAAGGATTTCGGCCAACAGGAATGCCCGCAACCACGGTGTTGGTCGTGGTGTCGATGACCGAGACACCGTTGGAGGATGCATCGGCCACGTAGGCTCGGGTTCCATCCGGTGTGATGGCTACCCCAAAAGGATTTTCGCCAACAGTAATGGTCGCAACCCCGCTGTTGGTCGCGGTGTCGATGACCGAAACGGTATCCCGCGCAATCCCGGTCACGTAGGCTCGGGTTCCGTCCGGCGTGATGGCTATCCCAGCAGGAAATCGGCCAACAGGAATGGTCGCAACCACGACGGTGTTGGTCGCGGTGTCGATGACCGAGACCCCGACGTTCGTCACGTAGGCTCGGGTTCCATCCGGCGCGATGGCTACGCCAAAAGAAGAGCCAACAAGAATGGTCGCAACCACGGTGTTGGTCGCGGTGTCGATGACCGAGACGGTATTTTCCCCGAGACTGGTCACGTAGGCTCGGGTTCCATCCGGCGTGATGGCTACCCCAATAGGATTTGGGCCAACAGGGATGGTCGCAACTACGGTGTTGGTCGCGGTGTCGATGACCGAGACAGTGAACTGGTTGGTATTATTGGTCACGTAGGCTCGGGTTCCATCCGGCGTGATGGCTACCCCAACAGGCTCGAACCCAACAGGAATGGTCGCAACCACGGTGTTGGTGGCGGTGTCGATGACCGAAACGCTGTTGGAGATTGAATTGGTCACGTAGGCTCGGGTCTGAGCCTGTGCCGTTGCGGTGCCTAATCCTACCCCATTGAGAACAGGAGGAACAACGCTATTGAGAGGTGCTGCCCAATAATCCTGTGCAACAGTTGGTAGAAAGTGCCGGTATCAGAAGGCTTACAAGTAGTGGTGAATGAGCGTTGACTATTCACTCGCTTCATTAAACTTTGCTTTGTTCTGGATTTCACGTTGGCCTCCTCTAGTGAGGGCTGGAGCCGAGGGTCCGTTCAGTCGAACCGCTGCGAAGGAACAGGTAGGAGGGTACGGCTGAGGAGGGTAAGTCTATACCTGAAACGGCTGGTGTCAAGGAAAACGTACAACCCGAATGCCACGCCAGACCGCGCTTTTGCGACCACACGCATCATGCCTGTGCGTTAACAATGCAAGAATCGGCAACCCTTTTCCGGTTTTGTTGGGGGCTCTAAGGTAATAGGTATACGCTATGCCTTTTCTTCTACTTGTTTTCAAGGTATGTCTACCCTCAGGACTCAGGATGTATGGGGCAGCCGGACGAAAAACAAATACAGGAAAAGACCGAAGAGGAAGATCACGAGTCCACTCAAACAGATGGAGAGAACGGAAAATAAGGCACGCACCGAGTGTCCCCTGGAGAATGCGCCGAGCAGCAGGACGATCGCGACCACTTCGGATGCGAGTGTGAGGCCGAGGCCGAAGGTCAAATAAACTTCGGCTAACCCACCAGCTACTGCTCCAAGGCCTGTGGCCTTCTGTTCCGAAAATCCCTTGAGATTAATTAGGTAATAGAATATCAGGGGAACCGCCGGCATCCACGCGAGCAACATACCCCAAAGAAACCGCTTTCTCTTTCGCTCCTCCATTTGGCTGAAGAGCGTGTCACATTACCTAGACGAAATCAACTGCTTCCCGAAGCCCGCCACCCAGTTCGACTATGCTGTACATCAGGAAAGCATCATAAGTCGAGCCGAGAGCCAATGAGGAGGCGCCATGTCTGCCAGAAAGATGTCTGCCAGAAAGAAAAGATGGGTGGCGAAGGTGAAGACAGACTCCACTCATCCTCCAGCGGGACTGTTCACCAAGAGCGCGACCACAATCGCAAGAACATTAGCTTCGAAGAAGGTCTCCCCGAAAGGTCCGGGTTCGGGCATGCGGATGCTAACGTACTTCATAAACCGTGCGGGAAACGGACTCACCGCCGAGCGGAGCACTGAGCTGGAAGAGGCCAAGTCCTTACTTTCGAAACGGGTGGAACGCGAGAGGAAAGCGCGGAAGCGAAAGGCTGCCGCTTGATGTCCAAGTGAGGAGCAGGAGTGATCAAAGCGTGCACTTGATCGGGCGAATTCGTAGCAGGAGGTATTTCTTCTGTTCGCGATAGTGGTAGAGAGCATCGAGAAAGAGCCTGGCCTTGGCTAACGGAAGATCGGCTCACGCTGCGAAGTGTTAGTTGTACTGAAAGGTACGTTGGGGATTCCACTAGGGCTGAAGCCCGTTTCATTGTATGGCCCTGACGCGGGCCTGAAGGCCCGCTCTTCCACGGTGATGTCGATTTTGGTTCCGAACGGTCGAGCTTACTTTACCCCGTTGGGGTACACGAGAATCTTGCTGGCTTCGCCCGTCTTCAGGCGCTCCATGCCTTTGGAGAAATCTTTCATCGAGATGCGGTCGGTGATCACGGGATGAAGATCGAGCTTGCCGGCTTTGAGGAGCGCGGTCATCTGATACCAGGTCTGGTACATGCGGCGGCCGTTGATGCCCTGAACCGTGATGCCTTTGAAGATGATGTCTTCGGAGAAATTTAACGAGATGGGCTTGGAGGTGAGGCCGAGGAGGGAGATGCGTCCGCCGCGCCGCACGATGTCGAAGGCTGTTCGGATGGCATCGGGGTGGCCGGCCATCTCCAGCACCACGTCAACGCCCAGACCGCCGGTTCGCTCCATCACGATCGCACGGACGTTTTCTTTGGAGGGATCGAGCACGTAGTCGGCCTTCATCTCTTTCGCTAAACGTCGGCGATGTTCATTGACTTCAACAGCAAAAACCGCTGTCGCGCCCACAGCTCGGGCTACGGCGATCGCGAATAATCCGATTGGGCCGGCCCCAGTGATGGCGACGGTCTTGGCCGCAATTTCACCGGCGAGCACCGTGTGCACGGCATTGCCCAGAGGGTCGAGTATCGAAGCGTATTCCTGAGGGATGGCGGGATCGAGCTTCCAGATATTGGATTCCGGGATGACCACGTACTCGGCGAAAGCGCCGTCGGTGTCGACGCCAATGATCTTCACGTTCTGGCAGATGTGGGCTTCGCCGGTGCGGCATAGCAGGCATTTGCCGCAGGCCACGTGCATTTCGGCGGAGACGAAGTCGCCTTCTTTTACGCTGGTGACTTCATCGCCGTAGGCCACCACCTCGCCGCAGAACTCGTGTCCGGGAATAAGCGGAGGATGAATGCGGTTTTGCGCCCAGCGGTCCCAGTCGTAGATATGCAGGTCGGTGCCGCAGATAGAGGCGACGTTTACCTTGACCAGCACGTCGGTGCGCCCGAAGCCGGGAACCTTAACTTCGCGAATCTCCGCGCCTGGCTTGGCTTCCGGCTTGACTACTGCAAGCATAGTATCGGGCATGAGCGTCGTCTTAGTTGGCGGCCAGAAAACCCTTTACCACAGAGGTCACAGAGGACACTGAGGATTCTAGCACCCGAAGCGCTCCGGCGGTTTGTTACTGGCCAGCACGCGGGCCCGAAGGTCCGGGCTTTCGCTCCGTGATGTCCTTGCGGTTGTACTCTTCCGATTTGCCACGCGGGATGCTGAGCGACTTCCACTCCGAAGAGCGGAAGTGCTTGGCCAGGAAAACGATCTGCCCAATGTGATAGGCGTAGTGCGCGAGCTGGCGATTGATCGCCTGCAGCACCGTGTGAGGCTCGCCCCGAATGGTCACAGTGCGGGTTAAGTCCTCCGGCTTGAGAGCCTCTATCGCGGAGAAGACATGGCCCCAGCCCTGCTCCCACCAGTGCATGACCTCGGCGCGGGTCGTAGCGGATGTGATTTCGAATTCCTGATCGCGATTGCGGTCGGGCTTCTCGCCATCGGTGGTAAGAAAGTCGGTGAAGCGTGAACGCATGTTGCCTGCGAGGTGCTTGACGATGATCGCGATCGAGTTTGATTCGGGGTCGAGCGTGACAAAGAGCTGTTCGTCTTTGAGTTGCGCAATAGCCCCTTCGGCGAGGCGCTTGTTGCCGCGGAACTGGCGGCGGGCTTCTTCGAGGTAGTGGCAGGAGAGATCGGGAGTCATAGGATTTTAGATTGCAGATTTTAGATTGCAGATTGCCGGTGCCCTCGTCAATTACTTACTTTGGCGACGAACAAGGTCAAGGGCCGCGGGCGAGGGCGCCCGCGCCACAAGTTCCGTTCGTAGGATCTTAGATTGTAGATTTTAGATTGCAGATTGCCGGTACCCAAATACTCACTTTGGCAGGGCAGACAAAGTCAAGGGCCGCGGGCAAGAGTGCCCGCGCCACACGGTCCCGCGCGGTTCGGGAGACCACACGTTTCGTCCGTCAGTCATCTTGTTCCAAGGACCCAAAACCCCCGCCGCCTGGAGTTTGGATGCGTATGCGGTCGCCCGCGCATAAGCGGATGTTGAATTTTCCCGGCAATTCCTGCACTGAACCGTCGCGCCGGATGACTTCTGCTTTGCCCGGAGCGCCATCGCCGCCGCCAGATAATCCATAGGGAGCGCGCGAGCGCCGGTCGGCGAGGAGCGTGACCTCCGCGTCCGTCAGTACCTCCACCTCGCGCACGATGCCATCTCCGCCACGATATTTCCCATCTCCGCCGCTGCCCGCTCGCAGTGAATAGCTGCGCACCCGCAGTGGATAAGCGTACTCGAGTGCCTCTGCCGGGGTGTTGAGTGAGTTGGTCATGTGAGTGTGCACGCCTGACACGCCATCCTTAGTAGGACGCGCACCCATGCCCCCGGCGATGGTCTCGTAATAGGCGAAGGGTTCCCGAGTACGCGGATCGATGCCACCTATGGTCAAATTGTTCATGGTGCCCGAAGCGGCCGCAGGAATGCGGTCAGGAATAGCCTGCGCGAGTGCCCGCAGCAGTACGTCGACAATGCGCTGCGAGGTTTCTACATTTCCGCCGGCGACGGCGGCTGGTGGGCGTGCATTCACTACCGAGCCTTCGGGTGCGATCACCTGGATCGGGCGCATCAGGCCTGCAGTGGCGGGCACATCTTCGGCAAGCAGGCAACGGAAGACGTAGAAGCAGGCGGAATAAGTGATTGCTTCGACAGCGTTGATGCTCCCGGCGACCTGCGGATCGGAGCCGGTGAAATCGATGGTGACCCTGTGGCGCGGCCGGCCTCGCCCACGGAAGTCATGGAAGGTGATGGCGGTAGCAATCCTTACTGGCGTCGCACTGATGCCGTCGTTGTCGAGAAAGTCTTCGGCGTGAAATGTCCCGCTGGGAACGCGGTCGAGAAAAGCGCGCATCATTTCTTCGGAATATTCGAGCAGGTCGCGGGCAGCGCTGTGGACGCGTTTGACTCCATAACGGGAACAGATTTCTTGAAGCCTTGTTGCACCGGTATGGCAGGCGGCGATCTGCGCGCCCAGGTCCCCTTCGCGCTCTTCGGGCGTGCGCACATTGGTGAGCAGAAGAGCGAGGACGTCGCGGTCCATCTCGCCGGCGCGGACAATCTTCACCGGAGGAATGCGGAACCCCTCCTGGTAAATCTCGCGGCAGAGGCCCATCGAGCCCGGATACGCTCCACCAACATCGGCGTGGTGTGCGCGCGAGGCAACGTAGAAATCGGGATGGCTGCCGTCTTTTCGCGGGCGAGGGCGCCCGCGCCACACGTACACTGGCGCCACCAGTGTGATGTCGGGGAGGTGGGTGCCCCCGCAGAAGGGATCGTTGAGCATGACCACGTCGCCGGGCTCGAGGTCGCAACGGTCTCTTTTCGAACGCGCTTTGTTCGAAGGATCCATCTTCGAACGGTCAATCTTCGAACGATCAATCTTTGAATGATCGATGGCGGCCCGTACTGACATGGGCATCGATCCCAGATGCACCGGCATGTGGTCACCCATCGCGATGACTTCGCCATCGGCATCGAAAACGGCGCAGGAATAGTCGCGACGCTCCTTGATGTTGGGAGAAAATGCGGTGCGGCGCAGGGCGGCGCCCATCTCCTCCGCTATGGAGTGGTAAAGGTTCTTGAAAATCTCCAGCTCAATGGGATCACGCGGCATTATGGGCAGAGAGTGTACTAGAGGTTGGGCCGAAATTCTTGCGTGGCGTCCTCCGTGGTCTGGAAGCCTGAATCAATCATCACCTGCTCCCAGGTGGCGTCGTCAGAAAGGCAACTGGTACGCAGAATTCTATTGACATTAAGCGTAGGAGCACGCAATATCTGGTGGTAATGATTGTGTCCATACAACTAATTGGACGAAAGTGGGCTCAGGGGTCCCTGTTTTAAGCAGCCTTGCAAGGAAAAATCGTTCACGGAGGAAACACTTGATGCCAGCAAAGAAAAAGGCAAAGAAGAAAAAGAAGCACTAACCGTCAGCGAGACGATACTCGCTAGGTCCAAGCAGGTTTCAAGGCCTCTCCAGAGAAGCACCTCTGGAGAGGCTTTTTTCTTCTCCTGAGGATGCGGGGGCGGGAAAAAATTGCACAGCGGGAGCCGAATTTAATTTCGGGGTTGTCGCGGAAGCCGGGTCGTGCTAGAAACGCGGATACGGAATTTTCTCCTGCTTTGGAAGATCGGAATGAATTACAGGAAAAGAGCAGCCAGTAAATCGAGTGAAGTCATGATCCCCGAAAAACTGTATTTTCGGATCGGGGAAGTGGCACGGCTCTGTCGCCTGCCGGCGTACGTGCTGCGCTTCTGGGAGACGGAGTTCCCGCAACTCCGGCCAGTGAAGAGCACCACCGGCCAGCGAATGTATCGCAGGCGCGACGTGGAGAATGTGCTGCAGATCAAAAAACTCCTCTATGAAGATGGGTTCACCATTGCGGGCGCGCGCTCGCACTTGCGAGAGGAGACGAAGAGCGACAAAAAGCAGACCGCGCTTCCTTTCCCGGGGCGGTCCTCAGCGGACCTGAAGCATATCCGGCAGGGACTTCGAGAGATCCTGAACATTTTGGCTGCACGGCCGTAAGCTCGCTGCGGTACGCTTTACCACCGGTCGCTGGCGACAACGTCTTCACCCTTTTTCCCCAGATGTAAAAGTCTGCTCTGCAAAACCCGCCTAGAGAGTATTTCTCTGCCTTGAGCAAATGGGCGGCAACGGTAAACGGGAGACGGCGCGTCCAAGGAGCCGGACATGATGGCGGGCGAATTACGCTTGCAACTCCCCGACGCTGCTGCGGTGATCGTTTATTCGCTCCTTGTCAAAGCCTGCCCGAAAGCGGGGCGTATAATCTTTGGAAATCCGGAGGTCCGTCATGAAGTGCAGGACCCTTGTCGGTGTTTTTCCCTGTCTGATCCTAAGCCTCGGCCTTGTCGCCCAAACTCGCCCCGGCGGCGGACGCCCAAGCGGCTCAGCGAGCACCCCCACGATACCCAGGACCACCAATCCCAATCTGCCGACTACAAATCCTACTTTGAGATCCCTCTTTTTCTCAGGGAAGGTCGCAGTAGATGATGGCACGCCACTGACCGACCCTGCGACCATTCAGAGCAATTGCAAGGGCCGGATACGGACCGAAGGTTACACGGATTCCAAAGGAAGTTTCAG
>QIAR01000662.1 GCA_003225595.1 Acidobacteriota bacterium
GATCTCTGGAGTTTTCAAGAGCGCGAAATCGCAGAAGCCAGGCTTCAGACGGGAGAAGACGAACGCCTCGAAAGCGAAAAACGGATTCTGGCCAACGCGGAGAAGATTTACACCGCGGCGATGAATGCATTCGACCTGCTTTATGAAGGTAATGCTTCAACTTCTTCGTCGCTACGGGGCTCCCAGAAGTGTATTGAAGAACTTGCCCGCTACGAGCCTAGATTCCAGGAAGCGCTCAGCGCAATTGAGACCGCACGCATCAGCGTGGAAGATGTCGGGGCCACACTGCGGGACTACGCTGGCGGCATTCACTCTTCCCCCGAGCACCTTGCGGAAGTGGAGGATCGCCTCGCGCTCCTCGATCGCCTGAAACGCAAGTATGGTCCAACGCTCGACGACGTTATCAACTTCGGCACCGAAGTCAGCCGTAAACTCAGGGAGATGGAGAACAAGGACGAAGTTCTGCGTCAGCTTCGAGGCGAACTCGCCAAAGCTGCTGAGGATTACCTCTGCGAAGCGCGAATGCTCTCGAAGAAACGCAGCGAGGCCGCCCGGAAATTGGAAAAGCAGGTCCAAGCCGAAACAACTGACTTGGCGATGAAATCAGATTTCCGCATCGAGGTCTCCAGCTCTGAAGATGAAGGGAACTGGTCGCCGTACGGTTTCGATCAGGTGGTATACATGATCGCCACCAACCCGGGCGAGCCCTTGCGCCAACTGGAGCACATCGCCTCTGGAGGGGAACTTTCGCGAGTGATGCTAGCGTTAAAGGCCACCGTGGAAGCCGGGGACTCATCCCGGTCAGGTCGTAAGCGTAATGCCGGTGCCCAGCGCACACTCATCTTCGACGAAATCGATACCGGTATCGGCGGGCGAGCCGCTGAGGCCGTAGGCAAGAAGTTGAAAAGCCTTTCACGTACTGCTACCTTTGCCGACCATCACTATCTGATCGTGAAGCGCGAATCTGGCGGCCGTACTTGCACCGTCGTCTGCCGGATCACAGGAGACAAGCGCACCGAGGAAATAGCCCGCATGATCAGCGGCGCCAAGTTGACCGAGACGTCCCGCAAGCACGCCGAGCAGATGCTTAAGGCAAACGCCTGAACCGTTTACCCCTCAAAAATCCCCAGCCGCTGCTAATCCTTGCCACGTCTATGGCTTACATTGACCAAAGCGGTACTTTTCGGGTAGTTTGGATTTAATCTTTCAGGGCCGAACGTGTACCCTAGTTAGGGGTGGGAGTTATTGTGTCAAACCGTGAAGGCAAGACGCTTCTTTTGTTAAAGCCTCGGGGGTTCTGTGCTGGGGTGGTGCGAGCCATCGATATCGTTCGTATTGCCCTGGAGGCTTTCGGCCCGCCGATCTATGTGCGCAAGGAGATCGTCCACAACCGCTTCGTGGTCGAGGAACTCCAGGCCAAAGGGGCGATTTTCGTCGATGGTGTGGAGGAAGTCCCTGCCGGCGAGCGGGTCATCTACAGTGCGCACGGAGTATCTCCGGAAGTCCGACAGAATAGTCATCTACGCAAGTTACGGGTGATCGACGCCACCTGCCCGCTGGTTACCAAAGTACATGTAGAGGCTGTGAAGTTTGCCAAGGAAGGGTACTCGCTAATCCTCATCGGTCATCGCGATCACGACGAAGTCATTGGAACTTTGGGAGAGGCGCCGCTCGTAACCCAAGTTGTGGGCTCCCCGGAAGAAGTCGAGTCACTAACTGTGCCTGATCCGAATCGTGTTGCTTACCTGACCCAAACCACGCTCAGCCTGGATGAGACTACTGACATTATCGCGGCGCTGCGGAAGCGGTTCCCTAATATTAAGGGTCCAGCGGCGCAGGACATCTGCTATGCCACCGAAAACCGTCAGGTTGCCGTAAAGCAGGTGGCTTCAGAAGCCGACCTGGTGCTCGTGGTTGGCTCCGATAACAGCTCTAATTCCAATCGTTTGGTAGAGGTGGCTCGAAATCTGGGTACCAGCGCGCATCTAATCGATAGTTACAAAGACATCGAGCCTGAGTGGCTGGAGGGGTTAAAGACTATTGCTCTCACGGCCGGCGCTTCTGCCCCTGAGTGTCTGGTGGAGGAAGTAGTGAAGTTCCTGATGACACAAGGCTTCGATAACTTGAACGAGCTTGAAGTAATGCCGGAGAACGTACGGTTCGGGTTACCGCCCGAAATCGTGGAGGCAATTGCAGCCGCTCCGGCGAGGACCAGCGCGGAGTAAAAAACTAAGAATAAGAAATGGACAATCACTCCCCCTTATCACCCATGGCAACTGCGCCCCAGATTCGCTTTGGGAAGATTGACGATCTCTCCAGCCGGGTTGCTGCGGCTACTGATGCTGCTCGTAAGTCTCTGTTCTCTCAACAGCACGAAGAGGGGTACTGGTGCGGTGAACTGGAGGCCGATACCACGCTGGAATCGGACTACATTCTGCTGCACACACTTCTCGGCACCGGGGACCCGCGTCGTTTTGCCAAGGCGGCAAATTACATCCTGCAGCACCAGAACGAAGATGGCGGCTGGAGCATTTACGCTGCTGGGCCCTCCAACGTCAGCGCTTCGGTGAAGGCCTACTTCGGCTTGAAGCTGGCCGGATATACGGCCGACCATGCCGCTCTCGTGCGCGCTCGGAAGAAGATTCTGGAAATGGGCGGGGTCACCAAAGTCAATACCTTTACCAAAATCTATCTGTGCTTCTTTGGGCAGTACGACTACGATGCTGTGCCTGCAATCCCGCCGGAGATCGTACTCTTTCCCAAATGGTTCTGGTTCAACATCTACGAGATTTCATCGTGGTCGCGCGCCATTCTGGTACCACTGTCGATTTGCTACGCGAAAAAGCCATTCAAGAAGATTCCGGCGGAAAGGGGGGTGGAAGAGCTCTTTGTTGGGGGACGGGACAAGTCGCGCATGCACTTGCATTGGGACGACAATCTAATTTCCTGGCGCAATTTCTTCCTGGTATTGGACCGCATGACACACTGGTTTGAGCGTGTGCACATTCGTCCGCTGCGTTCGATCGCTCTAAAGAGTGCCGAAAAATGGCTGCTCCAGCACTTCGAGATGAGCGATGGCTTGGGCGCCATCTACCCATCCATGCTGAATGCCATTATTGCGCTGCGTTGCCTGGGCTATTCGGTGGATGATCCCCAGGTGATACGCGCGCTGGACGAATTCGAAAAGCTGGGCATTGAGGAAGAACACACTTTTCGGATGCAGCCTTGCATGTCGCCAGTCTGGGACACAGCGTATGCACTATTTGCTCTGGGTGAGGGCGGCGAGCCGGCGGATGATCCGCGGATGGTCAAATGCGCCGATTGGATTCTGCAAAAGCAAGTACGGACCGTCGGTGACTGGAAAGTAAAAAATGCGAAAGGGCAGCCCGGCGGCTGGTATTTCGAATTCAACAATGAGTTCTACCCAGACGTTGATGACAGCGCTATGGTCTGCCTGGCATTGAGCCATGTGGAGCATCCTAACGGGCGTTATTTGCGGGAGTCCATCCAGCGTGCCATTGATTGGATCCTCTCTATGCAGTGCCGCAACGGCGGCTGGGCGTCGTTCGACAAG
>QIAR01000663.1 GCA_003225595.1 Acidobacteriota bacterium
CGGTCATTGACGGCGAAATTTGCTCCCTCGATAGGCGGGGTAGACCACAGTTCAGGAATCTGCTGTTTCGCCGTGGGAACTCGCCGTGTTTCTTCGCATTCGATTTGTTGACCTGCGACGGGATGGATTTGCGAACTGAACGGTTGATAGACCGCAAGCAGGAACTTCGGCGGCTGCTGACACGGGCTTCCGACTGTCCGATGAAGTATACGGAGTATATTGACGGCTCTGGGATGGCACTGTTTCAGCGTGTCTGCGACTTGGATTTGGAGGGCATCGTGGCCAAACACAAATCAGGGCCTTACATCGTGGAGCGAG
>QIAR01000664.1 GCA_003225595.1 Acidobacteriota bacterium
GATTACGGGCGACACTCGTATTGTTTTTGGGCCTGCTCGTTGAGGTTTCTCTCGGAAATACGCTCAACGCCCAGACCACGACCTCCGGAAGTCTCGCCGGCGTTGTAACCGATCAGACGAATGCTGTCCTGCCAGATGCGGATGTCGTGATCCTGGACAACGCTAAGGGCACGACTCAATCCACAAAAACCGACCGCGAAGGAGTGTACAGATTTTTCTTTCTAGCACCGAGTAGATATGCGTTGACTGTGACGCACGCTGGTTTTCGAGAAGAAAAGCGAGCGGTGTATGTCACGCTGGGTCCACCAGTTTCGGTCAACCTAACGCTCGAAATTGCCCAAGCAAGTACCGCGGTCAACGTGACCGATGAGGCTCCTCTCATTCAAGCAGCAAATGGCGATTTCTCCGCGACCATGAACCAGAAGCAAATCTCCGAACTTCCGAATCCCGGCAACGATCTCACTTATATAGTGCAGACTGCTCCCGGCGTGGTGATGAACACCGACGTTCAAGGTGGGGCCAACTTCTCTATTCTGGGGATGCCGGGCTTTTCCTACCTTCATACGATCGATGGCATGAATGATAACGACAATGCTTTTAACCTTAGCCAGATCGGTGCTCTAATCCTGCTTCTGGGCCAGAATCAAGTTCAAGAGGGCACCGTGGTGAGTACAGGCTACTCCGGCCAGTTCGGCGGCGCTGCCGGTGGAAACGTGAATTACATCACCAAGTCTGGCAACAATCAATTTCACGGCAACGCGCAATACTATTGGAATGGTCGTGTGCTTAACGCCAATAACTGGTTCAATAAAGCATTTGGCGAACCTCGGCCTTTCTCTATAGCCAATCAGTGGGCTGGCTCATTGGGCGGGCCGATCAAAAAGGACAAACTGTTCTTCTTCTTCGATACCGAGGGCCTGCGACTGCTCATTCCGCAACACTTTTTGGTGACCATCCCGAGTCCCGAGTTTGAAGCAGCGACCATCTCCAACCTTGATTCGAGGTTTGGCCAAACTTCCGCAACGGACGCGTTTTACAAGAAAATGTTCAATCTATACAACGCGGCTCCGGGAACAAACTCCACCACTCCAGGTGGTAGTCCTACGGACCGTCTCGGATGCAGCGAGTTCTCAGATACCAACACGGGGCTGGGCATTGATATCCCCTGCGCTCGGTATTTCTTCGCGACTCGCGGCCGACCGAGTCAAGATACGCTCACGTCTGCCCGCCTTGATTGGAACGTAAGCAGAAACGACCGCGCCTTTCTCCGGCTACAGTATGATCGTGGACTTGGTGCAAGCGGTAATAATCCTATTAGCTCGCTGTTCGACGTCAACTTCACTCAACCCTGGTGGCAAGCGCAGATTCTTGAGACGCACACCTTCGGTTCGTCTGCTGCGAGTCAATTCCTGCTTGCCAGTTCCTACTTCGCCGGCATCAACCAGGTGAAAAATCCATCCCAAGCCCTGGCTGCGTTCCCTACAACGTTGGATTTCGGACAGGCTCCATTCAACGGCCTGGGTGGCGGAGGTAACATCAATGCGTTTGGCTTTGGCAGGTACAACACGCAATATCAACTTTCCGAAGACGTCGCGAAGATCTGGGGCAACCACAGGTTCGGATTGGGTGCAAACTTCGAGCGCATATATTGGAGCGAGTTACCGAGGAAATCTAGCACGATTGGGCACCTCGGGGTCCAGACGCTGCGTGCCTTTTACCAGGGCGGCGTGGACCCAGCCTCTCCATCGGTCGATTTCACCTCGCTTTCTCAATCTTTTACATCGCAAGGTAATCTGCCAATCTCATTTTTCAATTTTGGTCTCTACGGCGACGACGAGTGGCGGGCACGGCCTAACCTAACGCTCACGTTCGCCATCCGCGTCGAGCATTATTCGAATCCTATGTGTCAAAGCCATTGCTTCGCCCGGCTCGCCGAACCCTTCGAGTCTCTTAGCCATAACCCCGACCAGCCATACGATCGAGCGATCCTGATCAACCAGAAACGAGCGTTCGCCGCAACCGACAATATCTTATGGTCGCCACGATTCAGCTTTGCTTGGCAGCCCTTTGGGGTCTCTCACAACGTCGTGCTCCGGGGTGGCGTGGGCATTTTCTATGACCCGGTGCCTGGTCTCATCCTGGATTCGTTTTCCAGTAACCCTCCACTTCTCAACTCCTACACAGTTGTCGGAGACAACCT
>QIAR01000665.1 GCA_003225595.1 Acidobacteriota bacterium
CTGGTATGGATTACATCTCTCGTTTCGATCGCGCTGACCTATGTGATTTCCTCGGTCATCATCCCCAGCCTGGGCAGCGACAACACCCAGTGGTGGAAGCTGGCAACCATCATTTCCTGCGGGACACTGGCCGGCGCCATCATCCCCGAACTGGTGAAGGTATTCACCTCAACCGAGTCACGCCATGTGCGGGAAGTTGTGACCTCGGCGCAGGAAGGCGGCGCGTCGCTGGGAATTCTTTCGGGCTTCGTCGCCGGTAATTTCGCCGGCTACTGGCTGGGCCTGTCGATGGTTTCACTGATGTCGATCGGATATTACGTCAGCACCATGGGTCTTGGAAGCCTGATGATTGCGGCGCCGGTATTTGCCTTTGGCCTGATCGCATTCGGGTTCCTGGGCATGGGACCGGTAACCATCGCGGTCGACTCTTACGGTCCCGTGACCGATAACGCTCAATCGGTTTATGAACTGTCGCTGATTGAGCAGGTGCCCAATGTTGTGGCGGAGATCAAGAGAGACTTCAACATGGATGTGAGCTTTGATCGCGCCAAGGATCTGCTGGAAGAGAATGACGGCGCGGGCAACACGTTCAAGGCAACCGCCAAACCGGTGTTGATCGGAACCGCTGTAGTCGGAGCCACCACCATGATCTTCTCCATTATCATGGCGCTGACCAATGGACTTGCGGCCAACGTGGACAAATTATCTCTGCTGCACGCTCCCTTCGTGCTCGGCCTGATTACCGGCGGGGCCATGATTTATTGGTTCACCGGCGCTTCGACGCAAGCCGTGACCACCGGCGCCTATCGCGCGGTGGAGTTCATCAAGGCCAACATCAAGCTGGAGGGCGCGGAGAAAGCCTCCGTCGCCGACAGCAAGAAAGTAGTCGAGATCTGTACTCTGTATGCGCAGAAGGGGATGTTGAACATTTTCATCGCGGTTTTCTTCGCCACACTGGCTTTCGCGTTTGTGGAACCGTTCTTTTTCATCGGATACCTGATTTCGATCGCGACTTTCGGTCTCTACCAGGCGATTTTCATGGCTAATGCGGGAGCCGCCTGGGACAATGCCAAGAAAATCGTCGAAGTCGAACTGAAGCAGAAGGGCACCGAACTGCACGCAGCCACGGTGATTGGCGACACCGTAGGCGACCCGTTCAAAGACACCTCTTCAGTCGCCCTGAACCCGGTCATCAAGTTCACCACCCTGTTCGGACTGTTAGCTGTTGAGTTGGCTGTAAAGCTGACAAAAGAGGCAGGGGCGAGCGTCAGCAATATTCTGGCGCTGGTCTTTTTCCTGGTGTCTGTAAGCTTCGTGTACCGCTCGTTCTACTCGATGCGAATTGGGTCTGTCCAAGTCACCAAGGAAGCAACCGCGGCCGCGGACTGAACCTGCGAAAACTCTGATCCAGCAGGTTTCGCATTTCGGCCACCGTGCTATCGGTGCTTGTGACAAGCTCAGCTGGGTGTGACGTTTGATCTTAGCCGCGCGCGCACGAAATCGACAATCTCCGGGGTTACGTACTGCGGCGGGCGAATGTAGAAGACACGGCGGCCAGCAACCGGTTTGAGCGAGATGCCCTTCCACCCTGGAGCCCCGGCTGCTGAGTCTTCGTGCAAAATCACGGCGCTGGCACGATCCAAGAATTCCAGAGCCGAAGCCTTGAAGTCAGCAGTGGCTGGATCGAGCACCGTGAGATAAAGATCAGGTCTCAGGAATTTCAGTACGCTATTCGACTCCAGAATGACATTGGCTGCGCCGGAAACCTTTCGGCGAAGCGTGGGCATCGCTTCTGCAAGGCGCCCCATTTGGGTGCGTACCCAAAATACATGCGCTGCACCCGCCGCCAGAAAGCGCGAAGTGTCGGATTTTCCAGAAAAGTCCTTCTCTTCGGAAATTGCCCAGTTGTGATCGTCGGTAGCGCAGTGACACGATTTACCGCTGGCGGAGCATATTCCGTGCCCGTACTGTGTGATCTTCATTGCTGTCCATTGCAACTCGGGCAATGCAGCAATCAGGCCAGCGACCACACTGGTCTTGCCCACGCTGCGTGAATGTCCACCTACAACAACGATTGCCATAGTTGGCCTTTCGTCGGTCGTCGCTGGTGGTTATTCCTTCTTCGCCAATCGCGCTAATACGGCCAGTTCTTTCAAGTATTCCCCTATCGGCCGGGCCGGCGTTCCCCAGAAAACGATGCCTTTACCGCGAATTACTTTCTTACTTGGGATGCCGCTTTGAGCCCCCAGGATTGCTCCCGCTTCAATGCGCACGTGATCTGCAATGCCAACCTGCCCGCCTATGACTACGCTGTCCGCGATCACGGCGCTGCCGGAAAGTCCTGTTTGCGCCGCAATAACGACATCTTCGCCGATCTGCACATTATGGCCGACGTGGACCAAGTTATCAATCTTCGTGCCGCGACCAATGCGGGTTACCTCAAGGGCTCCGCGGTCGACAGTTGAGTTGGCGCCGATTTCGACCTCATCTTCGATTTC
>QIAR01000033.1:0-556 GCA_003225595.1 Acidobacteriota bacterium
TGGGCCATGCCGCGCAAGCCTTAACTAAACTCGGGTTTAGCCTATGAGGTAATGCTGTGGTTGAAAATATTCATGAGACAAACTGCTCTACCCAATCGCCATCTTCAGGAATCGCCACCTGCTTACTAACCCGGGCAGCCTCGAGTTGGAACGCGAGGTCGGCGCGGGTGAGAAGGCAATGGTTAATCGCGTCCATGTGGACGGCAACCACCTGCGCCTCGGGCGCGCTTTGGCAAACGTTGATGACGTCATCGGCAGTCATGGTGATCGGATTGCCTTCCAGAAACTGGGCCGCACCTACGTTTACAACGATAACGTGGGGTTGGTGATCACGCAGCGCGTTTTGGACTTCGCTGCACCAGATGCTGTCGCCCGCAATGTAGAGAGTTGGCTCGCCTTCGTCTCGCAGGATGAAACCGGAAACAGGTGCCATCTTCCGCCCGATCTCTCCCTTCCCGTGCCGCCCGCCGGTGCGCGTGATCTTGATTCCGTTCCACACGAGCGAGTCTTGAATTGAGCTGACGGCGGCGAAACCGGCGGCGCGGAACTTCTGTTC
>QIAR01000033.1:601-19472 GCA_003225595.1 Acidobacteriota bacterium
GTCCCAGTGATCGCTGTGAGTGTGGGTGACGAGCACAGCTTCCACGCTTTGCAAGAGTTCTTGCGCCGGAATCTGCAGCGGTACGAGCGGGTTCTTGCGCGGGTTGGGAGAATTCTCGATGGCGGGTCTCGCGCCTGCGTCATCGAGCATGGGATCCACGATCACCGTGCGGCCGTTGTATTCGACGATGAGCGTAGCATGGCGGACAAGGCGAAGACGCATGACCGAGATGGTAACTCATGCAGCATCGCGCTCACCCCGGTACGGTGATCCGAAACGCGGCTGTCGCTCCCAAACCTTCTCCTTCTTGCCTCCTCTCCCAGGACCTTTCGCCCCTTGGTGCAAAAAAACCACACCATCTACCGACAGCCGGCTCTGACTCAACAACATAGATCCCCGCCAAAAACATATCTATAAGCTATTGTGTCGGAAATGTTCCACGTGGAACATTATGCAGTCTTGCCGCGCCAGCGGTGGCAGCCTCAGTCTCCGAAAACTTCCTTCGCGGCAATCACCGTGTTGCAGTGAATCGTCACCGTGTCTTCGACGCGCTGGGCGTAGCCACCGGCAAACGTCACCATAACCGGGATGCTGCGGGCTTCGGCCACGCGGAAGACGAGCTCATCACGACGCTTCAGGCCTTCGATCGTGAGTGAGAGTCCGCCAAGCTGATCTTCGCGGTAGGGGTCAGCGCCGGCGATGTAGCAGATCAGTTCGGGATCGAACTGGCGCAGTCCGGAGCTGAGCGCGTTGTCCAGCCAGGCGAGATAGTCATCATCGCCGATTCCGTCGGGAAGGTCGACGTCGATCGACGATGGCGGCTTCCAGGCCGGGTAATTATTTTCCTGGTGAAGCGAAATGGTGAAGACGTCGCCGACACGGTCATTGAGCGCTTTGGACGGACGGGACCAGTTCAGCGTGGAAGCCGAGCCCGACGGCAGCGGCTCGTTCGCAACGTGCACGCCGGCAAAAATCGCGGCTGTGCCGTTGCCCTGGTGGACGTCGCAGTCCACGGTCATGGCCCGGGTGATCTTACTATCGCGTTGCATGCGGCGGATGGCGACGGCTACGTCGTGGATCATGCAGAAGCCTTCGCCGTGATCCGGAAAAGCGTGGTGAAACCCGCCGCCAACGCTAAAGGCAAGGTGATCCTTCAGGGCGTAATCGGCGGCTAGAATCGATCCGCCAGCAGCTAGCCAAAAGGCCTGCACGAGTTCGGGCGAGAAGGGGATCTCCATCTCCAGTTCTTCATGGGCGGAGAGCGTTCCCGTCCTGAGTTTGCGGACGTATTCGGGCGTGTGGACGAGCAGAATATCCTCATCGGAAGCCGGGCGCGGCGTCAAGAAGTCGGAAGGTTCGGCTATGCCGGTTTCGAGGAGGCGATCGCGAATGCGCCGATATTTTTCCGCGGGAAAAACGTGAGCACCAATGGGAAGGTAATAATCGTCGCTGTAGATAAGCTTGAAGGGGAGCATGCGAGCACTCGTGGTCGCTCTGTCAGCACTCAGCCCTCAAAATTCAGCCGGGCTGCCGCCGGGAACCCTATGATACGCGCTTGTAAACGGTCGCCAGATGAACCGATCACGAACTACTTCCGTTTAGGCGGCGATGTCGGCGTGACCAGTGGGCGGCGGACAGGAACAATCGCGCCGCGGGATGGATCGGCGGCGGCGGTAGCGCGGGAGAACACTTCTTCCTGAATGTACTTCACGAAATCCTGAATCTGGCGCTGCATCTCTTCCATGCGTTCACGCATTTGCAGGATGATGGCGATGCCGCTGATGTTCACTCCCAAATCGCGGGCCAGGGAGAGGATAAATTCGAGTCGCTGCAGGTCTTCGTCGGTGTAGAGTCGGGTGTTGCCTTCGGTGCGAGAAGGTTTGAGCAGCCCTTCGCGTTCGTAGAGGCGGAGTGTTTGCGGATGAATGCTATACATCTCGGCCACGGCCGAAATCATATAAGCGCCCTTGGACTTGCGTTTAGTCATGCTTTTTCCTGACGGACTAATTTACACCAGCATCAAGAGAAAGCGGGGCAGCTTGGACCCTCCCCGACTTCGAAATCGCTGCCCCTAACCCACCGCGGAAGTGGCGGGAATTGTCAGTCACCTTTTTGGGGTTGCTTTCGAAGGAGACTTACTGGTGAGTTTAGGCGCGAGTCCGACCGCAGACGCCGCAAGCTCTGTGATCCTCGGTGCCCTCTGTGATCAAAGATTCTTCACGATGCCTTTTCGGGACTAGAGAGGTTCAGCTGTCTCCGCGACGAGGTCCAGCCAAAATGCTTTGCTCTTCCAGTTGGTGGTGTTCTGCGGAGCACTTAGACGTTCTTCCATAATTCCGCTCTGGGGTCTTCAGGGTTTAGTTTCGCTAGTTCGCGCAGAAGTTCTTTGGTCTTTTCATCGCGCGGCATCGGAACCGTGACTTTGATCTCGACGATCTCGTCACCGCGTGCGCCGTCCTTGGTGGCCGAGGGCACGCCCTTTTCGCGCAGGCGTAGCTTCTGGCCGGACTGAGTACCCGGAGGAATCTTTAGCAGCGCCCGCCCGTCGATGGTCGGAACTTCAATCTTGGCCCCGAGCGCTGCCTCGGTTGCAGTAACGGGGACTATCAGGTAAATGTCATCGCCCTCGCGGCGGAAGATGGGGTGATCGCCAGTCCGTATGATCACGTAAAGATCGCCCGCCAGACCGCCACGTTGCCCGGCATTGCCTTTCCCCGGAATGCGGATGCGCTGCCCGTCGCGGGTACCGGCCTTGATGCGCACTTCCAGCGGTTCGGTGCGCTCGATGCTGCCTTCGCCATGGCAGACTGAGCAGGTCGAGATGTTCTTGCCCGTCCCATGGCAGCGCGGACAGCTTATGTTGAACTTCATGCGTCCGCCGGTCTGCTCGATTGTCCCCTTGCCCTTGCATTGCGGGCAGACGCCCCCAGCTTCCACATATCCATGGCCGGAGCAGTTGGCGCAGGCATCGCGGCGAGTGATATTCAGGCGCATGACACCGCCGCGGATGGCGGTCCAGAAGGGAACATTGACCTGGTACTCGAGATCATTTCCGAGCTCGGGACCTTCCTCGGCTGCGGCGCCACGGCCGCTGAACATGCTCGAAAAGATGTCGCCGAAGCCGCCGGAAGCCTTCTTCCCCCGGCCACCTTCGAACAGATCGGAGAAATCGAAGCCGCCGAAATCGAAGCCCTGGCCTCCGGCACGCGCGCCGGGCTGAGCGCCGGGGAAACCACCGAATCCACCAGCGCCAGTAGGACCACCCCGGGCATAGGCTTCGGCTGCAGCGGGATCGATGTTATCGGAATAAAATCCGAGCTGGTCGTAGATTTTCCGCTTCTTGGGGTCGCTGAGGACATCGTTCGCTTCGGAGAGGGCTTTGAACTTTTCTTCCGCTACCTTGTCGCCGGGGTTCACGTCCGGGTGATACTTGCGGGCAAGCTTGCGGAAAGCCTTCCGGATCTCCTCCGCCGAGGCGTTCTTCTTGACGCCAAGAATAGCGTAATAGTCTTTGGTTTGAGTTGCCATTATTCAAAACCAAATCACTGTGATCCTGGGCGACACATTCCGTTCGCTTGCCAATGGAATGTGAGTCGCCTGCGTGCAACTAAACTCGCACAATCGATCGAGCGTTGCCCCACCCCTCCAAGTTATGCTATCTCGTCCTTCCAGACACACGTCGGGCTTCCTGGATTGCGGCTCGGGCTGCCCTTTTGCCGTACATCGCGGTCAGCGCCTGCACAGCTACGTGCTTGACGCTCAGCCGGGCGCTGATTCTCGCCCATTTGTACCCGTACTCCGCTAATGCTTTCCCGCCAGTTGCTCGCGGGTGGTTAATGCGTTTCATTGCGCCTCCCAAAGCATGGATTGACTATTGCCTACCCAATTCCCCTGGAAGGGCGACCCGCTCGTACGCGGGCGCGTCCACGTAAACGGGGATGCGGCGCACTCCCGATGCCGTGGGCGCAAATACGCACCAGCATCTTTCGTCCTCAACAAAAGTTAGAAAATAAGTTTGACCGTTTACTTCGAATTGCAATTTGGTTCTCCCTTGGTTCTCAAAATCAAAAAAAGCAAGCCACGGATCCACACGGACTGTCACGGATTTATCCGTGTTCATCCGTGCCGATCCGTGGCCGAGGCATTCGCGGGGTAAGGCGCCCGCGCTACACGCGAGATCCTTCACGGCCACCCCGGCCGCTCAGGATGACCCCCGGCAGGTCTCAGACGACCCGCCAAACGCGGTCACTTCTTGTCTTCGACGTCCACGTACTCGGCGTCGATGACGCCCTCGTCTTTCTTCTTGGCTTCGCCATTGCCACCTGGCGTTGGACCAGCACCGGTACTCGGGCCGGCGCCTGCGGCCGTCCCAGGCGCAGCCTCTGCCTGTGCGGCTTTGTACATTTGCTCGGCCAGCTTGTGCGAGGCTTGCGTCAGAGTCTCGCGAGCCTTATCCATCGTCGCTTTATCGTTCGACTCCAGTGCCTTCTTGGCATCGGCAATCGCATTCTCGACGTCGCCGCGCTCGGAGCCGGAGATCTTGTCGCCTTGCTCGCGCAGCATCTTCTCCACGCTGTAGACCAGAGAGTCGAGTTGGTTGCGCGCCTCGATCTCTTCGCGTTTGGCCTTGTCCTCAGCCGAGTGGGCCTCGGCCTCCTTCGCCATGCGTTCGACTTCCTCCTTGCTCAGACCCGAAGTCGACGTGATGGTGATCTTCTGATCCTTCTGCGTGGCCATGTCTTTCGCGGTCACGTTGAGGATGCCGTTAGCGTCGATGTCAAACGTTACCTCGATCTGGGGCATGCCACGTGGAGCCGGTGGGATGCCGGTCAAGTGGAACTTGCCCAGCGTCCGGTTGTCGCGCGCCAATGGCCGCTCCCCCTGCAGGACGTGGACTTCAACCGACGTCTGGTTGTCAGCCGCGGTGGAGAAGGTCTCCGTCTTGCGGGTCGGAATCGTCGTGTTGCGCGGGATCATCGGCGTAGCCACGCCGCCCAGCGTCTCGATCGACAGCGTAAGCGGAGTCACGTCGAGCAGGAGCAAGTCCTTGACCTCACCCTTGAGTACGCCACCCTGGATGGCCGCGCCCACCGCGACGACCTCATCCGGGTTCACGCCCTTGTGGGGCTCTTTGCCGAAGAGCTCTTTCACCAGCGCTTGAATGCGCGGCATGCGGGTCTGACCACCCACCAGCACGACCTCGTTGATCTTGCTGGCGTCAACTCCGGCGTCCTTCATGCACTGTTTGCAGGGTCCGACCGAGCGCTGGATGATGTCCTCGACCATGGATTCCAGCTTGGCCCGGGTCAGTCTCTTGACCAGGTGCTTGGGACCGCTGGCATCCGCGGTGATGAAGGGCAGATTGATCTCGTGCTCCATGGTGGTGGAGAGCTCGATCTTGGCCCGTTCCGCCGCGTCACGCAGACGTTGCAGGGCCATCTCATTGCCTTTGCCCCGCAGATCGAGACCTTCATCTTTCTTGAATTCTTCGATTAGCCAGTCGACGATTCGCTGGTCAATGTTGTCACCGCCCAGGTGGGTGTCGCCATTGGTGGCTTTCACCTCGATGACGCCTTCGCCGACCTCGAGGATTGAAATATCGAACGTCCCGCCGCCGAAGTCGTAGACGGCGATGGTCTCGTCCTTACCCTTGTCGAGACCATAGGCCAAGGCAGCGGCCGTGGGCTCGTTGATGATGCGTTTCACATCGAGCCCGGCGATCCTGCCGGCGTCCTTAGTGGCTTGACGTTGGGCGTCATTGAAGTACGCGGGAACTGTGATCACTGCGTCAGTAACTTTTTCGCCCAGGTAGTCTTCCGCCGCCTTCTTCAGCTTCTGCAAAATCATGGCCGAGATCTCGGGCGGGGTGTACTTCTTGCCTTGGGCTATTACGACGACATGATCGCCGTCGCGCTCGACCTTATAGGGGACCATCTTCATCTCTTCGTTGACTTCGTCATAGCGCCGCCCCATGAACCGCTTGATCGAGTAAACCGTGTTCTCCGGGTTAGTGATGGCCTGGCGCTTGGCCACTTGTCCGACTAGCCGCTCGCCGGTCTTGGTAAAAGCGACCACCGAGGGGGTAGTGCGACCGCCTTCTTCATTGGGAATGACCTTGGGCTCGCCGCCTTCCATCACCGCCACGCATGAGTTGGTGGTGCCGAGGTCGATTCCGATCGTCTTGCTCATAACCGCTCCTCCTGAGACTTATAAGTGCTTTGTAAACAGCGCATTAGTCCGCTTGCTCGGCCTACAGCATCGTTATGATAGAACTTGAGTGTATTGCTGTCAAGGTTTAGATGAGGCAGAGGGAGGTGCGGTTGCAGGAGTTTGACGGAGGATTCCGCACTCAGCCAGTCGGAACTAAGCCATTTATAATCTGTTACTTACCGGTTGGCTTAGCGCAGCGTCAATCGAGAGCGGGTTACTCCACCGTCACTGATTTCGCCAGATTCCTCGGTTGATCTACATCACACCCGCGCCGCACCGCGATGTGATATGCCAGAAGCTGCAGCGGTACGATTTCGAGGATCGGCAAAAGTGCTTCCGGAGCCGGCGGGATGTAGATCACGTGGTCGGCAGCTTCTTTGATTTCCTCGTCGCCTTCGGTCGCTAGTGCGATCACGATGCCGGAGCGGGCTTTCACCTCTTTCAGGTTGGAGAGGGTCTTTTCGTAGCGCACGCTGGAGCCCGAGTCGTTGAGATCACGGGTGGCGACAATTACGACTGGAAGATTCTCGTCGATGAGCGCGTTGGGTCCATGCTTCATTTCACCCGCTGGATACCCTTCGGCGTGAATATAAGAGACTTCTTTGAGCTTCAGCGCGCCTTCGAGCGCAATCGGATAATGGATACCGCGTCCAAGGAAGAGGAAATCCTGCGCCCGCACGTACTCTTTCGCCAGATCTTCACATTCTTCTTCGTGGGTTAGCAGGTGCTCGAGCTTGCCGGGAATTCGAGTAAGTTCCTGCACTGCATCCTTGGCCTGTTCTGCGGTCATAACCCCGCGGAGTTGCGCCAGATACAACGCAAACAGATACAGGGCTGTGAGTTGTGCGGTGAAAGCTTTGGTCGAAGCTACGCCGATCTCCGGCCCGGCATGGGTGTAGATCGTGCCCGCAGATTCGCGGGTGATCATCGAACCTACCACGTTGCAGATGGCGATCGTCTTGGAACCTTTTGCCTTGGCCTCACGCTGCGCGGCAATGGTGTCGGCGGTTTCGCCGGACTGCGAGATGAGCAAGGTAATTGTGTCTGGGCCGAGGATCGGGTCGCGATAGCGCCACTCGCTGGCGTAATCTACTTCAACCGGCACTCGCGCCAGGCTTTCGATCATGAACTTGCCGGCTTGCGCGGCATGCCAACTGGTGCCGCAAGCCGCAATATTGATCTTTTTCACCACACGGAATTCCGCCTCCGTGATTTCCATTTCATCAAGGAAGACGTGGCCCGTGTCTTGTGAAACGCGACCCAGGGTAGTATCCCTCACCGCCCGCGGCTGCTCATAGATTTCCTTGAGCATGAAGTGCTTGAACCCGCCTTTTTCGGCCATGATCGGGTCCCAGGTCACATGCTGCACCTGGCGCACAATGGGCTGCCCGTTGAAGTCGCTGAGTTGGACACCGTCGGACGAAATCACTGCCAGATCGCCGTCCGCGAGGAAGAAAAGATCGCGGGTGTGATACAGAATCGCGGGCACGTCGGAAGCCACGAAATATTCGTCTTTTCCCAGACCAATCACGGCCGGTGGTCCATTGCGCGCGGCCACGATCTTGTTCGGCTCGTCCACCGCAATGACGGCCAGCGCAAACACACCGGTTAGGTCCCTCACCGCCTTGCGCACCGCTTCTTCGAGCGATGGCCGGTGACCATTGCCCGGGTTGAGGAAATATTTCTCGACCAGATGGGCGATGACCTCAGTATCCGTTTCAGTGGTGAATTTGTGGCCTTCCTCGATCAGCCTCTTTTTGAGCGCAAGATAGTTCTCAATGATGCCGTTGTGTACGACTACCACGTGGCCGCTGCAATCGCGATGCGGATGCGCGTTCTCTTCCGTCGGCCGCCCATGTGTGGCCCAGCGCGTGTGTCCGATGCCGTAGGTCCCGTCCAGAGGCTTCAGACGGATGGTTTCTTCCAGATTGCGCAGTTTGCCCTCGGCGCGTCGAACTTGCAGGCCATCTCCATTCCCCGCGACAGCAATGCCGGCTGAGTCATACCCGCGGTACTCCAGCCGTCTTAGACCCTCGATAATCACAGGTACAACGCGCTTCTTGCCAACGTAGCCCACTATCCCGCACATAGGACAAAGCTCCTCTTTTTCGGATGGGGAAGACCGAAGGTTTCTATCGTATGCCTCCCAGCAGTCGGAGAGTTAATCTTCGAGGGAGAAACGAAACTCTTCAATAACTGGGTTGGTAAGGACCTCCCGGGCCATGCGCTCGATTTCAGCTGCGGCTTCCGCCCGATTGAGTCCCCCATTCAACGCGATCTCGAAATACTTGCCTTGGCGCACGTCCTCCAAACCCTTGTAGCCCATCTTCTTAAGGGCGCCTTGGATAGTCTTACCCTGTGGATCTAAGACACTCCTTTTGAGAGAAACGTACACGTAGGCTTTCATGGGGAGGACCTTTATTATACGCCAGGCCGGCAACTTGTGGCTACGGTTGTTGGTTCGTGACCTTCAGATTAGGGGCAAATCGTCCCTGCCCCAGTATGTGGCTTTGAGCACCCCAGACTTCTTAATCCAATTCCGCGATTTGAGCGGCGAGGTCGGCCAGCGCCTGTTCCAGCATTTTGCGATGAAGCAAATTGCGACTGGCCTCAAGTTGCTGGGTCACGCGATTGCGGGAGAGGAGCAAGCCTTCCTTGTGGCGAAGCTTGGCTGCGGTCTCCGAGTTGAGCACTGCTTTGTGCTGAGGTGCGTTCTCAGCCGCAGCTTCGATTTGTGCCTCGACGGACTTGCTTTCCCAGCCTCGCGCCATTAGTTGGATTATACGCAGTTAGTGCGGGACGCTTCTCAGGGAAAATCAATTTTACACTTTTACTTTCGCCGAGCGTTGCAGTTCGGACGCGGTCCAGTTTCTTGATTAGATGAAGTACCAAAATGGAATTGAAGACATAGTCGGGTGATTCGATTTGCCGAGAATTGTGCTTTGTCACGAGTTGTGCCAAGTAGTCAGGCATTAACTGTGACGAAATGTCGGCAAAGCTGCACTTTTTCTGCGTTTATTTCTTTTTTGTCTTTACAAATTTTTCACGCCGGACTTATGATCTGCCAAACCTATAAAGAACCGAAGCGAAATCCCCCACGTCTTCGTATTCGGAAAGCTTGGGTATGCGCTCGGGTTCGCAAAGCCACCTCGATCTCATAGTTGACTCCAGTCGCTATGAAGCTCTGCTTGAAATGGCAGACCTCATGGTCCATCACGGCAACTTGCCCGAACTATTTCACGAAATGGCGAAGAGGCTACAAAGAGTCGCCAACTTTGAGTTTATCAATATATCGCTTCACGATGCATCGCAGAGGCTCATGCGCCTGCACATATGGGAAGGCAGTGAGCAGCCCACTATCCCCATGGAAGTGCCTGTCGAGGACTCGGTGAGCGGCTGGGTATGGCAGAATCAGCAGCCGCTGGTATTTCCCGATTTGGGTGTGGAGACGCGGTTTCCAACAGTGCCGGACATGCCAAGGGGACGAGGAATCCGCTCGTACTGCATGCTGCCTCTGAGCACAGCTCAAAAGCAATTGGGCGCACTGGGCTTTGGCACCTCGAAAGCCTCGGCGTATGGAGAAAGCGATCTGCAACTGCTGCCGCGGGTGGCGGAACTCATAGCTTTGGCGGTGGAAAATGCGCTGATGCGGCAGGCGCTGAAGGAAGAGAAAGAACGGCTGCAGTCGTTGGTGGAAATCAACAGTTTGCTGGTCTCCAATCGTGACCTGCAGAAAACGTTTCCCGCCATCTCGGAGAGCGTAAGGCACCTGGTCCGGCACGACTACATGAGCATCCTGTTGCATGACGTAGAGACCCAGACCATGCGACCTTATGCGAGAGACTGGCCGATGGGCAAGGATCTTCTCCCGGCAGACACGGTAGTGCCCGTCAAGGATTCTCTAGCGGCGCGGGCCCTGGAGAAAAGCGAGGTAAAGCTCTTCAGCCATTCCGATCTACTCTCGGCCAGGTCGGACTTTCTCTCGCTATTGTTAGGCAAAGGCATCCGTTCCTACTGTTCGATTCCGCTGATCGGCTCTAAAGGGCCCTTGGGAACGCTGAACCTGGCCAGCAACCAGGAAGATGGATTCGCACGCCAAGACTGGGTCCTGCTCGGGCAAATTGCAGGACGAATGGCAGTCGCAGTCGAGAATGACCGTGCTTACCATGAAATCGCAGCTCTGAAGAACAAGCTCACAGAGGAAAAGCTCTACCTGGAAGACGAGATCCGTTCGGAACTCAATTTTGAGGAGATCATTGGTGAAAGCACTGCCCTGAAACGTGTTCTGTCGCAGGCGAAGACTGTGGCCGCGAGCCAAGCCACGGTGCTGATTCTGGGCGAAACCGGCACCCGGATCATCAGCGGCATGTCGGTGGGCGTGTTGGTAGTGGAAGCAGCCGAGTACAGCGGCACACGCATCACCGCCCGTTGTGCGTCCAACTGGTCTGTTGGAAAGCGAGCTATTCGGCCATGAACGAGGCGCCTTCACCGGTGCGATCAGTCAGAAGATCGGCCGGCTGGAGCTGGCGGATCGCGGGACCATGTTCCTGGACGAAGTGGGAGACATCCCGCTGGAGTTGCAGCCGAAACTGTTGCGGGTCCTGCAGGACCAGGAATTCGAGCGCCTGGGCAGCACGCGAACCATACGGGTCAACGTCCGGCTGATTGCTGCCACCAATCGCGACCTGGGCAAGAGCGTGGCCGAGCGCCAGTTCCGTAGTGATCTGTTCTACCGCTTGAATGTTTTTCCCATCCGCATGCCACCGCTTCGCGAGCGACACAAGGATATCCCGCTGTTGGTGCGTTATTTTGTCCAGAAGTTCGCCCGTCGGATGAACAAGCAAATCGAAACTATCCCGACCGAACCTATGAACGCTCTCATTAACTGGAGTTGGCCAGGAAATGTGAGAGAGCTGGAGAATTTTCTGGAGCGTTCGGTCATCCTCACCGACGGTTCTGTGCTGCGGGTACCCCTGGCGGAGTTACAGCCGGAAGCCGAGAGTAGCGCGGCAACGGACAGTACGCTCGAAGCGGCTGATCGCGAACACATCATCCGCTTGCTGCGGGAAACGCGCGGAACGATTTCTGGCGCGAACGGGGCGGCTGCAAAACTCGGCCTGAAACGCACCACACTGCAATCCAAAATGCAGAAGCTGGGAATCTCTCGCGAAGACTACATCCTTTAATTCCTGGTCCTGCGGTCGTAGCTCGCGCAGCTGTCTTGCGCTGCCGATGTTTCGGCAATCCGCCGTGAATTCGTCAGAACTGGCAGCCTAGCCAGGTCGCACAGGATCTGGAGATTTTCATCATGTTCACGTGCCTCAATCAGTTGCGATCACTTCCTAGATTTGGAATTTGGCGTGCGCAGGAGTGTCGTTAAGGAGGCGTTGTGGCGCCAATGTTACGTATAACGATCATGGAAGAGCATGACGTGGCAACGATCCGCCTTGAGGGAAAGCTGGTTGGTCCCTGGGTGGAAGAACTGGAGCGGTGCTGGAATACAGCCATGACAGGGTGGCGGAACAGCCAGCTGCTCGTAGATCTGAACATGGTGACATTCGTGGATGCATCCGGCAGGGCATTGTTAACCAAGATGCACAATGCCGGGGCCAAGCTCATGGGCAGAGGAATTTTAACGACTTACATTCTGGAGCAGATCGGGCACTGCCAAGCCGACTAAAGATGCGAGCCGCCACTGCCGATAACAACGGCTACGGAAGCATGGATCCGCTGTTTCTTTTCGCTTGTGGCGTTGATTGGCGGAGGAGGGCTGATACCCACGCGGGTTGGGAGTTGATTCGCGCAGCGAAGTCTCCGGACCACGATGCAAAGGCTGTGGGTCTGACGTTGCTCTCAGATTCACAAGAGGATCTCACGATTGATATTCATTCAGAGAAAGAAGCAAAGGGGGACCCGCTGCGGGGGTCCGCTGAGCGCGGCTCGGACACAGTGGGGGGGCGCTTGCGTCCTTGTGGGGCGGCCGCTTTCGCCAGGAGAGAGCAATGAATGCTCCCTATGGCTTGGAGACCGGTGAGAACTGCCTGAGCTGCAAGCTGAGAAAGAACTGTGCTTTCTGCAGCTTCTCGCCGGAGGTACTAAAGCACTTCAACAACATCGGCCATATAAGTGCTTTGCCGGGAGGCGCGCTGCTGTTCATCGAAGGCCAGATGCCACGAGGAATATTCGTGCTGTGCTCGGGCAAAGTAAAACTTTCCACTACTTCGAAAGACGGCAAAGTTCTCATCCTGAAGATTGCCGGATCGGGTGAGGTGCTCGGCCTGAGCGCGGTGATTGCCGGTACTGCGTGTGAGCTGACGGCGGAGACTGCCATGCCGTGTCAGATCAATTTCGTGGAGCGGGAAGCGCTGCTGCGATTCGTGGCTAAACACGGCGAGGCGGGACTGCATACTGCCCAAGCTCTCAGCAAGGAGTTTCAAGCGGTTTACCAGGACATCCATGACCTCGTGATGGCGCGTTCATCGGCCGGCAAGCTGGCGAAATTGCTGCTTTCCTGGATTCCCATTCGCGAAAACGGAAAAGAAGTCCGCATCTCTTCCGGTCTCACGCATGAAGAGATGGCGCAGATGATCGGTTCTTCACGGGAAACAGTAACCCGGCTGTTAAGCGATTTGAAGAAGAAGCAGTTCATCCGGCTGGAAGGATCCATGCTGGTGATCCGCAATCGAACAGCCCTCGAAGCTTTGGCGTCGTAGAAGCACATCTACACGCCTAATGAGGCGGCCGACTGTCCTCCCCGGTCGCCTCTTTTTTCACTCTGGATGAAGTCCTGCCTCGGAACCGTCGAAACCACCACCCTTTCGACTGCTAATCAGAGACCAAACAATTCTCGCAAGCGGCGGGTTTGGGCGCGGCTCACGGGGATCTCCGTCTGCTTCTTATCATCCATGCGCAACTGGTAGGAACTCTTGAACCAGGGGACGACTTCCTTAATGCGATTAATATTCACAAGGTAAGAGCGGTGAGCACGCCAGAACAGGTTGGGGTCGAGGCTGTCGAGCAGTTCTTCTAACGTCCGGCAGTTGGACTGGCCTTCCATGCCAGTGGGACCACTGGTGACCACGGTGATCACGCCGTCTTCGATGGAGGCATAACAGATGTCCTTCTGGTCCACAAGGAACAGACGGCCGACGGCCTTGATAAGAATCTTGGAGCTCTGAGGCTTTTGGGATTCGAGCATGCGCACCAGCGTCTCCAATCGGTCATTTGAAGAGTTGGTGGACTCCAGCTTGGCGCGCGCTTTCCGCACAGATTGCGCGACGCGCTTTTTGTCGAACGGTTTCAGCAGATAATCGACTGCATTCACCTCGAATGCTTTCACCGCGTATTGATCGAAGGCGGTGGCGAATACGATTTTCGGGAGTGGGACTTTCCTGTCGAGCAGCTTCTTGATTACGCCAAAACCGTCGAGTCCGGGCATCTGGACGTCAAGGAAAACGAGATCAGGGTTGTGCTCACGAATCAGGTTAACGGCTTCGACGCCATTCTTGCCCTGAGCCACGATACTGACATCGTCTAGATCCTTCAATAAATAGGCAAGCTCGTCGCGGGCCAACTGCTCGTCATCTACGATCACCGCAGATAAGGGCATTACGCCTCCCCACAAAAGCCAACGGTAGAAAAGTATAGCGGTTGTACGCGGACGCCGTAAAACGAGACGCCCGGCCCGGAGGAAAGCTATGGCAAAAGCTAGCGCTTAAGCGTCGATTCCACAGCATCTTTGTAAGGCAATGTGATTGGCACTAATAATTAGGTACTGTTCAAGAAACTCTTGGAGACCAGATCGCCTCAAACAGGAGCTTTCGAGCGTGATTCTCAGGAGCGGCTTCCACCGGCGACGCGAGGCTTATTCGGGCGCTCGCGTACACTGGCGACAGGTTTGTGGTGAAGGTGGTCATGATCGGATCGTCCATTGGACGGTTCGATTCGTGTTTTCACGATGCGCTCGAGCATGGAAGGCAGAAGGGCCAAGCTTTCACCTTTCCCGACCAGAGCATCGAAGAGTCTTAGCTGTTGCTCAGGCAGGTGGGCCAAAAAACCAGAATAGAGTATGATGTGGGTGCCTGGGCTAATCCTGCGAATCTTTCGCGCTACCGTTACTCCATTCATTTTAGGCATTTGGTAGTCTAGGAGAACTACATCTATTTTGTTTTCTGCAATGAGTTCCAAGCCCTCACGCCCGTTCTCGGCCGTCAATACCCTGTAGCCGTGAAACTGCAGAACGGTCTTCCGAATCTCTAGTTCCGCCTCGGAATCATCGATACAGAGGAGAGTTGGCCTGTAGTGCAAACGGGAGCTAGTTCGTGTTCGCATCGTGGGACCTGCTCATAGAGTTGGCGACCTTTAGAAGCTGTTTTGAACAATCAGAGTTGTCTGTAACCCAACCAAACCAAATTACGCGACGTTCTTGCCCTTCCGCCATTCCCCCTGTTGTGTCTTGTGGCAGCCTGCTGGGGAATGGTCTGTGCCAGAGTTGCCATATTTGTGCCGATCCCCGACAGAGTTTAGTGCCTTCCGGGAACGCTTCGCAGGAAGCCGTGAATCACACCGTTTGCGTCTATATAGAATCCCGTGATCGTCCCCACCGAATTGATGCTAAGGGCGGAGGTCCCTTTGGCGGCACCTGGAGCATTAAACTCGGTGATAGTGCCGTCGGGAGTCCGCAGGAAGCCGTGAAACCCATTGGCTGCGTTTATGGAGGCTCCCGTGATCGCTCCCGCCGAGTTGATGCTCTGGGGGGTGGTACCCTGCAAAACCCCTTTGCCAGCGCCCGGAGCGTCGAACGTGTTGAAGGTGCCGTCAGGACCGCGCAGGTAGGCGTGAAACGTAAATGTTGCGTCTATGTAAGCTCCCGTGATCGCCCCCGCCGAGTTGATGCTTTGAGGGCCGGCGGCTAGGCTCCCAACCGGAGGATCGAATGTGGTGAGAGTGCCATCGGAAGCACGCAAGAAGCCGTGATTCACAAACTTCGGATCCTCGTAGTATCCCGCACTCACCCCTAAGTCGTTGATGGAGGTGACCGAGGTCTCAAACACACCCCCCGGAGCGTCAAATGTGGTAAAGGTTCCGTCGGGATTTCGAAGGAATCCGTGAAATAAATTTTTCGCCGGAAACGTCGGGTCGACGTAGGATCCCGCAATCGTCCCCCGTCGAGTTGATACTGTTAGGGAAGGTCGAAACGGTGGAGCTCGGAGGGTCGATTGTGGTGAAAGTGCCATCGGAAGCTCGAAGGAATCCGTAAATCGCAAAGTTCGCGTGGTAGAGTCCCGTAATCGCCCCCCGCCGAGTTGATGCTTTGGGCAACAGTGAATACGGAGCCCGGAGGGTCTATGGTAGTGAAGATTCCGCCCGGGGATCGAAGGAAGCCATGACCCACAAAATTCTGGTCTGTATATAGTCCTATTACCGCCCCCTTCGAATTAATACTTATAGGGATGATTTGAACGGAACCCGGAACGTCGAATGTGGTGAAGATAGACTGAGCACTCACGGAAAAGCTCAACCCGAGTGTGGAGAGGGCCAGGCCAAAGGCGAACGCCCCTCTGCGTCGAGCGACCGGAGGTAATTGCGCAAAAGCAAGGTGGTTCGTAATCATTGGTCAACCTCCTCTGTGTAATCCTTGGGGAATGTCGCGTAATGTACCAAACTCGGTTTCGTCCTTTCGGTAAACTTGCTCTCGCTGCTCGGTTGCTGAGTTGTGCTTCATGGGCGCGCGGGTAAGCGGAGAGCGACATATTGATCCCATCCGGTAGCACCTCTTTGCTGCCCAGACTTGCGGGGCCACCGGGATTTCCCTTGAAATGGGCTGATTAGCCTAGGAGAGTGGAGGAAGGGTCGCTTGAATAAATTGCCGAGAGCGGCTGGCTCTCCCAAACTGAAGGCGGATTATACATACTCCCGTAACAGGGTAAGTGAAGAGGTAGCCGCTGAAACGCTGGAAATTGGTTCCACGAGAACGCCTTAGTCAGGTGTCATGTGACGCTCCGCTTCCGTATCGCAAATGCCCGGTCGAAGAACTCCGTACCGAAATCCTCCATCTCTTCGACCGTCCACCCTGGTTCGACCGCCATCTGGGCAAAGGTCATCTGATCGGCCAGAACGGCTGGGCCCAGCCGTTCTCTCTGATCTTAGACCTTACTTCGTGTTAGAGGCCGCAATGTGCGCTGATTGTGCGCCAGCTTCGGTGCGTGCCGAGGCTGCTGTGGTAAATTAGTTGTAGTTTGTCAATAGTTTGAGCCCGCTGTGGGCGCGTAGCTCAGCTGGTAGAGCAATGCCCTTTTAATCCATTTTCAGGAGATTGCAGCAAGGCACACCAAAACGCAGGATGCTGAAATCCCCTTTTGTTTACAGCTCCTTCGCCCTCCTCGCTGCGCACTACCACGCACCAAGACGCAACCATTACCCATCCCAACTGACACCAAAACTGACACCAACAATTTTCTCCCATACCGTCGTGTCCCTTGCAGACTTGCAAGCAGCCCATGCGATTTTGCAAGTGCATTTGCATGGGATTTCTCAACCCAAGTAGCCCCATTTCTGCACTTGGCTTACCGGAGACTTAGCGGAGTTTTCTGCGAGGGCAAAATCAGCAGAAACGCCAGTGTTTATGCGGGTAGGACGCAGGTTTGCCCACAATTAGAGCCGCACTTGGGTCTTGTGTCAAAAAACGGCGCTCCTTGGGGTGCGAATAGATGCAGACTATCGCACCGTCCTTGCTCGGCAGGGTGGAGATTAAGATTTGTTCTCGATACCATGCCGGGCACGGTGCGGAGTTAACTTGGAACGAAGACGAGGCAGCGTTGCGACCCAAGTGATGGAGTTCAAACGAAACCGACCTTACTTTTGCTCCCGACTTAGTTGGGGCGTGGCTGGAGGACCGGTGCGGGGTTGGGAGATTCGGTGCCGGGCGAAGGGTCGGCACCTCTACTACCAGGGCGTCGCTTCAGTACGGGCCGATCGTCAGAAAAGGGATCTTGCGGGGAACCAGGATCGGTATTCTGCGCTCGCTGCAGCGCAGAGGAAGGTGTCACTTCGAGCGGGGTTTCGAGTCGGAAGCTAGCAAGGACTCGGCAGGAACCCGAACTTGGGCTCCTTTGGTCCTAGCCTGAACGCCGGTTCCCACTCCTGCGCCAATCACGGCTCCGATGGCGGCTCCCCTTCCGCCGCCAACGATTGCACCAAGGATGGCGGCCCGCGCCCCCACCAATGGTTTCCGCTGAGCGCGTGTCCCGGGCGGGCCCCTGTTTGGAGTATTGGCTAGTACGCAATTGATAACTCTTTCCGTTGTAAGCGAGACGAGTTAGTTCGAGGACCAGCGACGACCTGCCGGTAAAACGGCCGGCGCTTCGCACCTTCACGATCTTTCCTTGGAGACCGGCTTCTGCGGGGATGACAACTCTGTCCCCGACCATAACAGGTGATGCCAAGCTGGCAACAAACTTATCGCCCGGTTGATTCAGATCTGAGTTCACCGACTCCAGCAAGCGCACGGACAGTACAATGCCATACGGCACAGTAACCTTTTCGGAAGGCGGGGGTAGGCTGCTAAGCTGGAATACTGCTTGCCATGGTGGTGGCTTCAGCAGTTTCGCCCCGTAGAACTGGCGGGCGCTCCCGGTCAAGTGGCGGAGCTACATGAGGGACTCTGGCCCAAGGTTTGATGCGCGCCTTGGATGAGCCTCGCAGCGTCGCGACCGAGACGCGTGTCTGCTGAATCGGCATCGTTTCCCTCTGCCGACTGGCATCAATTAGTTGCAGGTTGTTGACCACAACGATTGCACCTGATTACTCCTTGAGAGAGAATGACACGCGGAGGCAACCATCATGGTTCACACAGTAGTTAATGGAACGTTTCGGCAAACCAATTTGACCAGCGAATCTTCCGAGTATCTGGCCAAGCGCGAGGAGCTTCGCCTTGCCGAAATCGAGCTCATGCGTCAGCGCGAACGCGTCGCTGGGCTGCGCCGCAATCTTCTTGAAGGTGCTCCTATTAAGGACTATCAATTTGAAGAGGGTCCACGTGACCTCAACGCTGGTGATGTGCCTGTGCGCACCGTCCGCCTCAGCGAACTCTTCACCAACGCCAATCGCTCGCTCGTCATCTATCACTTCATGTTCGGAGAAAGCCAAACTAAGGCTTGCCCCATGTGCACCGCCTGGCTCGACGGTACTAATGGTGTCGCCCATCATCTCGCTCAGAATCTTGACTTCGCTGTTGTCGCTGCCGCCGATCTCCCGACTCTGCGCGCCCACGCTCGCGAGCGGGCTGGGACAAGCTGCGCCTCCTTAGCGCCGGCAACAAGACTTTCAAATACGACTTAGGCAGCCAAGACCGCGAAGGCGGTCAGGACTCAACCGTTTCCGTTTTCACGCGCGACGCCAAGGGTACCCTGCGTCACTTTTACACAGCGCATCCTAGGATGGCGCCCGACATTCAGGAGCGTGGCATCGATCTGCTCACTCCTATCTGGCACTTCATGGACCTCACCCCGCAAGGCCGGGGCAGTTGGTACGCCAGCCTTGCCTACGGTACCAAAGTCCAAGCCGCCTAGTTCACCTCGAGCCAGTCTTAAACAGGAACGACCATTTCAACGCGGGGTCTACAAGTGCATTACCGTACATGTCGAGGCTAGTACAAACATGT
>QIAR01000032.1 GCA_003225595.1 Acidobacteriota bacterium
TGCTCGCCCGTTTCTCCCGTTTCCATATCTAACCAAGAAACTTGTTGCCAACTGGGGTGAAAATCACATCCAATAAGCACCATGTGAAGGCTCCTTCTTTCCCAAGCGTCTTTGGTCCTCAACCGAAAGACCCTCTTAGGATAACGTTGGAGCCTTCGCTCTTATCCAATCAACCCTTCCTCGTGGCTACCTTGAATGTAGATACCGCTATCGACGAAATCCTGGGCAGCAACACCAAGATCTCAGATGAGGATATTCCGTTCTGACCCCACAGCGCGCTCCCTAACTGGGCGTGGTTAGTCAACTATATAAGTGGGGGCTGGCCCGCCCTTCCTCGCGGCACGAAACACACCTTGGCTACCCCACCCATCGCGGTTTTCGATGGGTGGGAGAGGTCAGCGATGAGTCATCCGCAACCAGACAGTGTCGTGGCGTTCTAGCCCGCTCATCGGGTTCTCCCTCTTTAATTGCCATGACAGAAATTTTCAAACCT
>QIAR01000034.1 GCA_003225595.1 Acidobacteriota bacterium
TGCCCGGGTCAATGTTGGCGCCTGTGCGCCCTGGCACGTTGTATAGGATCAGCGGCTTGTCCACTGCCTCGGCGATCGCCTTGAAATGGCGGTACTGTCCTTCTTGCGTGGGCTTGTTGTAGTAGGGCGAAGCGGTAAGGATGGCGTTAACGCCCGGTCGTGCGGCCACTTCCTTGGCTTTCTCTACTGCATCGTGTGTGGAATTCGAAGTCGCTCCAGCGACGATAGGCACGCGCCCCGCCGCCACTTCGACCGTCACATCGATTACATGTAGCCACTCGTCGTGCGAAAGGGTTGGGGTTTCGCCGGTTGTGCCACAGGGGACCAGGAAGTCAATCCCCGATTCCACTTGCCAGGAGACCAGATGGCGCAGGGCGGCTTCATCAATCGAGCCGTCCTGCTTAAAAGGTGTAATGAGAGCTGTTCCGCATCCGTGCAGTTGCATACCATAAAGATAACGCTTATCCACACCTGTAGGAAACGGGTATCAGTTTAGGAGGTAGACAGCACGATGATGTCCTGAAAAAGTCTACAACTCCTGCCATATATCCTTGAAATCAAAAAATCCTCTCTTCCCCGACAGCCACTCCGCCGCCATTACCGCGCCTTCGGCGAAACCGCGCCGCGACTTGGCATCATGGCACAGATAGATCGTATCGTTGAGCGAGTTCAGCATGACTTCATGCATACCCACTACTTCACCTTCGCGGAAAGAAATAATTTCCAACTCCTCGCCACAGGCTTCGTGCATTGTCCTCTGGATTGCCACCGCAGTTCCGGAAGGCGCATCTTTCTTCTGCGCATGATGACGCTCGAAAATCTGTCCATGGTAGCCGTGCTGCATTGCCGCCGCAGCCGTGCGTGCGATCTCAAAAAATAAATTCACGCCGATGGAAAAGTTTGCTGCGTAGAGAAGCCCGGTTCCGCCCTTCTGCACAATTTGGCGAACGTTTGACAGCTCGTCGTACCAGCCCGTAGTGCCCACAACCATGTTCTTTCCTGCGCGGACGCAGGCTCGAATGTTCTCGATGACGACATTCGGTGTAGTGAAGTCAATCACCACGTCCACTTCGCGCAGTTTCGCGGGAGTTAGCGCCGAGCCATCCAGATTTTCTTTGCTGCCAACGATCTGGATTTGGTGCCGGCGCTGGCGCGCCAGATCCGCCACCAGGGAACCGGTCTTCCCGCGGCCAAGTATCAGAAAATTCATTGTGGCTCTAAAACGATACCCGCAGAGAACGCTGAGAACAACCGCAGAGTAGCCGAGAATTGTCACGCCCGTTGCGTCAGGGACCTTGCTCGTTTTGGCCGCGACTGGAATTGCATGATTTCCCCATTTCTCCGCATCCTCCGCGAGATCCTCGCGACCTCTGCGGTTAAAGGCTTTTCCCGGTATTATCGGAGTGCAGGCTCACGCGAACACCTCCGGATCCGGGTCTGAGAAGAATGCCTTATGCAACCGCCGCAGCACTTCGGGTACATGATCCTCTTCAATTACGAACGTCAGGTTTATCTCCGACGCGCCCTGCGAAATCATGCGGATATTCACGTCTGTGAGCTCGCCGAAAACGCGTGCCGCAATCCCCGGCGTCTCCCGCAGGTTCTCGCCCACCAGGCAGACAATCGCCTTGCGTCCTTCGTATTTTACGTCCGCCAACTTGGCCAGATCGGCGGCCAACGCAGGAATGGCCTCATTGGAATCCACAGTAAGTGAGACGCTGACTTCCGATGTTGAAACCACGTCTACCGGCACGCGATGGCGGTCGAAGGCTTCAAAGATGGATTTGAGAAAACCGTGCGCCATCAGCATGCGAGTGGCCACTACATCGACAATCGTGATGCGCTTCTTGGCTGCGATCGCCTTAAATGTATTGCGGCAACGAGGTGCCCGCGCCGTGATTTTCGTGCCTTCGCAGGATGCATTGCGCGAGTTCAGTACGTACACCGGAATGTTTTGCTGAACCGCTGGCAGCACGGTGGCGGGGTGCAGCACTCTGGCTCCGAAATAGGCAAGCTCGGCCGCCTCGTCGAAACTGATCACCTTAATGCGCCGGGCCTCGGGGCACACATTCGGATCCGTGGTCATCATGCCATCTACGTCCGTCCAGATTTCAATTCGCTCTGCACCCAGGCCGGCACCCACAATTGCCGCTGAAAAATCCGAGCCTCCGCGCCCGATGGTGGTGGTGATCCCCGCCCGGGTAGCCGCGATGAAGCCGCCCATGACCGGAACCCGACCGTCATCGACCAACGGTTTCACTTTCAGGCGCAATCGCTCGTTCGTCTCCTGGAAAAAAGGAACGGCCCGCGTATGGCTGCTGTCCGTCAGAATGCATTCGCGCGAATCCACCAGGGTCGAATCAAGTCCGCGGGCAGAAAACGCCGCCGTAATGATCTTGCTGGAAAGCAGTTCGCCGTAAGCAGCTATGTTATCGGTGGTGCGCGGTGTCAATTCGCCAACTGCCGCGATGCCGCGCAGCAGTTCATCCAGCGCGTCAAAATCAACTCCCAGATCACCATGAAACTGGGTGAAGAGCGCAGTTCCCAGCAGCTCGCCGGCAGCGTTGTAATGCCGCTCGCGCAGGGCACGGGCAAGCTTGAGCGCGGTTTTGCGATCGCCGGCGCCGGCGGCGCGTCCCATGGCCAGCAATTGGTCGGTGACCTTGGACATGGCGCTGACCACAACCACAGGTCTCTGCGCCAGGCGTCCCCTTACAATCTCTGCCGCGCGATCAATCGCCTTGGCATCCTCAACCGAGGTCCCGCCGAATTTCATCACGATCATCGACCGATGTTCCTTGAAAAGGGAGCAGCGCGGGTCAGCAACAACCGACTCATGGCTGGCATGGTTTGCCTTAATCCAGGTATCCCTGCGCTTTGAGTAGTTCGGCGTTCAGCAGGGCGGCGCCCGCAGCCCCACGAATCGTGTTATGGGAAAGCAGGGTGAACTTCCAGTCCAGCACGCCACACGGACGCAGTCGCCCCACCGTCGTCGTCATCCCAGCGCCACTGTCGGCATCAAACCTTGGCTGCGGCCGGTCAGCGGCGTCCAGATACACCACCGGTTGTTCAGGCGCGCTAGGCAGCCGGAGCTCCTGCGGCTCGCTGCGGAACTGGTTCCAGGTCGCAATGATCTCCTCCCGTTGCGCCTTCTCTTTCAGCTGCACAGAGACGGACTCCGTGTGTCCATCCTCGACTGCGACGCGGTTGCATTGCGCACTCATGGCAAACGCCGCGGGCTCCACCTTCGATCCGTTCAGCCGGCCCAGCAGTTTGCGGGTTTCTTCCTCCATCTTTTCTTCTTCTTTCGCAATATAGGGGATCACATTCCCGAGGATGTCGAGTGAAGCCACTCCCGGATATCCCGCTCCACTGACCGCCTGCATGGTGACAGCCATCACCGTTTTGAGGCCGAATCGCTGCTCCAAGGGAGCCAGGGCCAGCACCAGTCCAATGGCTGAGCAATTGGGATTGGTCACCACGAACCCGCCGGACTTTCGCCGCCATGCCTGACATTCGAGCAGCTTAATGTGCCCGCCGTTGACCTCCGGAATTACTAGCGGGACGTCGGCCTGCATGCGCAACGCGCTCGAGTTGGAAACTACCGCGCACCCGGCCTCGGCGAAACGGGGCTCGAATTCGGCAGCGATGCCTGTGTCCAGTGCCGCGAAAATAATTCTCGGAGCGTCTTCCGGCTGTGCCGCGGAAACACGCATTCCAGCGATGCGGGTGGGGATCGGCGACTTCATCCGCCAGCGCGCGGCCTCGGCATAGAGACGACCTTCGGAGCGGTCCGAGGCTGCCAGCCAGGTGATCTCGAACCAGGGATGGTGCTCCAGCATCTGGACGAAACGTTGTCCCACAATGCCGGTAGCACCCAGAATTCCTACGGGAGTTTTCGTTTGCATGGAGTTGATTCGAATTTTCTGCCCTGCTTACTTGCGCGGGCTGATCTCGCTCCCGAAAGCGTACTCATTCAGCGGTCCGAAACGCCTCTTCTCCGCGTAGATTCTCCACCGCCGGAACACGATCCGCAAACTGGCCATCACCGGAATCGACAAATAGACCCCGAGTACGCCAGCGATTTCGCCTCCCGCCAGTACGCCGAAGATCGCTGCCAGCGGGTGCAGTTCCATTTTTTCACCCATGATGCGCGGTGAGACGAGATAATCCTGCACCAGTCGCCACGCCGCCAGAAATAACAGAAGCAAGAGCCAGTGGGGATAGCTCATCAACAATGCCACACTGATGATCAGCACGGCGGCGACCAGCGGGCCCACAACCGGGATGAACTCCATGGCTCCGCCCGCGGTTCCGAGTACAAGGGCGTAAGGCACGCGCAGCATGCCCAAAAATGCCGTGTACACCATCAGCGACAGTGCCGCGAGAGTGAGTTGAGCACGAATAAAGTGGGCGAGCATCTGATTCAAATCATTCAGGACGCCCTCGAGGAACTCGCGCTGGGGCCGCGTCTGCACGATGGAAAGAGCTGTTTCACTGAAACTGCGCCCATCCTTCAAAAAGAATATCGCCAGTATAGGCACCAGTACCAGAAACCAGATATTCTGGGCTGCCTCAGCCAATCGTAGCCCCACCCGTTGGGCAATGCGCATCACATCATTGCGATGGTTAAAAAGAAAACTCTGGAGTTGCTGCCGCGTTTTAAAACTCCAGCCGTGTTCCGCTCCGATTTGTTGGGCGATCTCACCCGAACTGACCTTGTGCAGCAGATCGGTTTCCCCCAGCCGTGCTGCCTGGCGCGCAAGCCGCGGGCCTACAAAGAAGAAAATGGTGGCGACGAGGATGACCAGGAGCATGTAGATGACGGCGATCGCGCGCCCCCGTCCGCGCACCCATTTTTCAATTCGAGAAACGGCTGGATCCATCAGGTAAGCAAAAAAGATGGCAAAGAGGAATGCGACGAGGGTATGCCGGGCTGCGTAGAGAAACGCCAGCGCCAGCGCGAACAGCAACACCGTAATCAGAATTCGCGACGCGCGTGTATCGATCAGGGCCAAACGCAGCTCCCGTGGACGTGCGCTTTACACCAAGGAGCACGGGTCTACAGGCTGCGGAAAAACTCGATTTGACCTCTGTTTTGGGAAGGGCACGACTTCAGTCGTGCCGTTAAGTCCCTTTACTTTGTCATTCCGAGCGGGCTTCAGCCCGCGAGGAATATGCTTTTTAGAGTTTTTCCCCAGCCCGTCTAGCCGTGCCGAGATCAGCAGACCATGACATCCGATCCCTTAGCCCCTGATGTTGGACAAATTCTGCTCAGCAGGTTAGAGCTTCTCATCAGAAGCTCATCAGTCCCGCACTACTTCCGTATTATCGCTGGCGACCAGAATCCGTACCAGCTTGAACCTGTCCTGGTCATCCAACCATAACACCCATTCTCCGCTGTCGTCCTTCAGGTTCAGGCGCAGCAACTCGCGTTCGGTGCCATTGATCTTCAACTTCTCCTTACCCACAGGCACCAGGCTGACCTTCATGGAAGTTCTGTCTTGGGGTACGATAACGCCAAACTGCGCCGGTGCCTGAGGGCATTGCACACTGCCATTTTCCTGCTTGCAACTGGAAGCCAGGTAGCGCCATACCAGTACCTCGCGTTGCACAAAGGAGTTATTGTCCAGCACCATGCTGGAGCTGGGCATCAGGAACGGTTGCTCGGCCGCCTTATCCCCTGGCGTTGTGGTGATTCGCTCGATCAGGAACTGCCCATTTGGCGTTACTACCAGCTCGGCTTTGCCTGGGCTTACCTCATGCCATTCATACCGAATAAGGTCGCCAGCGGCTGAGAGTCTCAGTTCGGAAGCCTGGCTGGCGGTGTCGGCGCCACCATCCGTTTTCAGTTGCGCTGTGATCGTGCTTCCGCTCGCCCCCTGCTGGACGGAGAACCTTTCGGTTGCCACGTGGTGCCCGTTCTTCAACACGCTAAACGTGCCGGAGTCCACGGTTTTGCCAGATTCTTTCTCCTTGTCCTTGGCTTGAACCGAAACGCCCGCCTCGAGTACGAACAGACAAGCCACTGAAACGATCAGCAATCCTCTGAATGCCACGCTACTTCTCCTCACCGAGATCCTTCTGGGGCAACTTGAATTGCAACCGCAAACTTGCAATGATCTCCGCCGCAATACTTTCGACGTCCTTACCAGCCGTATCCAGCCGCAATAACGCATTCATATAACGCGATCGCCTTGCTTCGTATAATTGGCGGAACTGCCGCTCGTCGCGTCTCAGCGGACGCTCATCGGGTTCGTCTTCATTTTGGCACCGCCGCCACAATTCATCCACGGGCGCATCCAGGAAAACTGTCAGCGCACCGGCCGCCTTCAGCAATGCGGCGTTTTCTGCCTGCACGAAAGCCCCGCCTCCGAGAGCAACCACCACGGGCGAACTCGGCGGCCGCTCCTCGACTAATTCCCGCAAGGCCCTATGTTCCGCCTGACGAAACCCAACTTCTCCTGAGTCGCGGAAAATCTCGGCGATTGAGCGGCCTTCCCTTGCCTGTATGCGCTCATCCAAGTCTTCAAAGCGCCATTCCAACTGGCGGCTAAGGGCATGGCCCACGGTGCTCTTGCCCGATCCCATAAAGCCCAGCAGAAACACAGCTCGGGCAGGCGCGTCACACCCCTCCCCAGGCACTTCGGAGTCCCGCCAGCAATCCGGCCTACCTGCCATGGCGATTTCCCGGCAGCGTTTCTCCCAGCGCTCGGCCAATTTTTCAGCGTTTCTTAAGGCGGATTTTACCACTGAAGGTGCGCAGCACCACGGAAGATGCCGCTTTGCCGATAGTGCCTGCAAAGGAACTGCCCGCCACTACCGGAAACGTGGTGTGCTTCTTCGGCTGGAAGGGGAAATCGTTTTCCACCTGGCCGCGTACGGAGCGCGCCGTTACGTCAACGGAAGCGTCAGTAGGAATGGTTGCGTCGATGTCGCCAGTGTGGCTGATCAGCGAGTATTCACCGCCGGAGCCAAAATCGCCATCGTAGTGAATCTTGCCGCTGGTGGAACTGACTTGTACCAAGGGACCGCTAACGGAACTCAGGGTGACATCTCCGCTCACGGAGCTGATCTCGACATGGCCCTGTTGAATGTTGGTCAGTTTTACTGGCCCGTTCATGGTCTTGACATGCACATGAGCGTTGGAAATCTCACGCACGTCGACGAGGGCACCCGCGCCCTCCAGAGTTACGTCACCCCCCAGCTTCTCCGCTCGCAGCGGTCCGGTCAGAGAGTGCATCGTGATGCTGGCGTCCGCAGGGATTAGCACTTCGTAGTCGACGCGTCCATTCTCCGCATTCGCGCCCGCCAGTAGGTGAGACTTTATGCCGATTCGGTTCCCGCTTTGGTCATGGTCAACCTCGACCTTGTCAGAACGTAAAATTGCGGTCACGACAACCTGGTTTCCTGCGGACGGCTTAGCGGTGACCGGGCCATACTGGTTCAGGACCGAGATGCTGGCCTTGGGTCCGACGGTGAAACGGTATTCCTTCTTCGTTTCGGCGATCGCTGCAATCGCGACACAAACAAGGAAAAGGAAGATGAGACCCGCTCTAACGGCGCGCTGCATGCTCCCCATAAATAAGCTCTCTTCCATCTGTCTGCGGCAGACCTCCCGCAGTTCCCAGTGCCTTACATTATGGCAAAGAACCATCCAGAGCCATCTCGTAAAGCATCGCCTTTTGCTCGTAGGCCTCCAAAAGGTACTGCCGGGCTTCGCCATCATCCGGATTCTGGTCCACCGAATTTTGTGCGTCGCGGATGTAGGAATTCACATTTTTGAGATCGTCTTCATACACCGACTTCATCAGCGGCGCGCGTTTCTCCACCTCCGACAACACCTGCTGATCGTCCTCGCTGTCCGCAGCTCCGGCCGCCTTCGGAGGCGTGGAGACGGCCACCCGCGTCGGTTGGGTTGATTTTTGTGCTGCCGGATTGAAAACCGGTCGATTCAGGAACACCACCAAGCCCACTAAGATGGCTGCAGCTGCAGGCACGAGCCATGATGCTGGTCCCCACCGCCTCCTGGACGGAGTGACTAAAAAAAGCCGCTCCGATTGTGGTCCGCGGATCAGCCCCTCTTGGCGAAGTACTGCTTCAATGTTTTGCCATACTCGCGGGTCGGGCTCCTCCGACGCGCGCAGTTCGCTAGCCTGCTCAGAAATCGCTTTCAGGTCTGACACCAATTCCGAGCACAAGGAACAAGAGCTCAGATGCGCTTCGACTTCCGCGCTGCTGACTCCCTCCAGAACATCTGGTAACTCTTGCTGAAACTCAGCACAGGTCATACTTCCTCTCTCCCCGATATCTCTGTCGCTGTGCTCCATACTCCTCACGGCTTTTTGGCCTTTTCGGCTCTGCTCGTTTTGAGGAACTCGCGCAATTTCAGACGCGCTTTGTGCAATTGCGACTTGCTGTTGCCGATCGAGCAACCTACGATTACGGCAATTTCGTTATGTTCGTAACCTTCTACATCGTGCAATACGAAAATTGACCGGTACCCAGGTGGTAGACGTTCAATCGCCCGCTGCAGTTGCAGCCGGTCGATCGAAGCAGCCAGCTTTGCATCTTCCGCGCCGAGATCTTTCTTCGGCGTCTCCTCCTCGGTCTCGGTGGTCTCTTCGAGAGGGACCACCGACAAGCCCTTCTTCCGAAGGCGCATCAGTACTACGTTGACCGCCAACCGATGCAGCCAGGTGGAAAAGGCCGACTCGCCGCGGAACGTGGCAATTTTTCTATACAGTTGCAGGAATGCTTCCTGCGTCAGATCCTCGGCCTCCGCAGCATTGGCTGTCATGCGCAGGCACAGCGAGTAAACGCGCCGTTTATGCAGGTTATATAAGACCTCGAAGGCTTGCGCGTCGCCCTGCTTTGCCTTTTCTATCGCCTCTGCTTCAGATATCCCGGCCTGTGCTTGTCTTGGGTCGGTCAAGTCGCCTTTTTCCGGCCGCACTTGGTCAGATGCGGCATAAGTGTCTGTTCGTTGTACCGCTTGCGGGTTGATTCCCTGTTTCCGAGCCGAGCGCACCCTATTGTCAGGATATCAGAAGCTATTGCCTCCCTTGGACTTGCCCCAGATCCCAAAACCGCACCCAAACTGCCTGTGACTTTAGTTTCTTCAACGCGGGGCAATCCGGGGTCTACGCCGCCGCCTTCGCCGTAGTAATTGTTTCTAATCCATGTCCGTAGGGCCCGATCTCTCTCTGCCGCAGTAGGAAGGCAAACAACACGCCGAGGAATCCTAGGATGGAGAAGATCCACATGCCGAGGTTGTATCCCCCGGGATTCTCAGCGCTGGCATGCCCGTAGTCGTTGGTCCAGCCGATTAGTAGGTTGAAGCCGAACAGGCCGATGTTCTGGATCATTGTCATCAATCCATACGCCGTGCCGAGCTTCGACTGTTCGACGATGTAGGCCACCGATGGCCACATTACCGCCGGAATCAGCGAGAATGCCACGCCCATCATCGCCATGGGCACGTACAAGTTGACATGTGTGTAGGCCATCATCAGGTACACCGGGATCAGCAGCATGGATCCAAACATCATGAAGAGGGCGCGCTTGCCCACACGGTCAACAAGAAGGCCGAACAGCGGCGTAGCAATCATCGCGAACAGGGTCAACATGCTGGACAGGAAACCGCCAAACTCACGCGAGGTGCCATGAGCTTCCATAAAAAACTTCACAGCGAACGTCTGGAACGGAAAGATCGCCGAATAGAAAACGATACAGAGTGCGACGACGAACCAGTAATTCAAGCTGAACTTGAACAAATCGGCAAAAATCACCTTGTCAGTTGAGGCTTCGCCAAGCCGGAAGTTTTTCTCGGCGTGGACTTCCATAATCCAGTAAGCGATTGCCCCGACAATACATAGGGCAGAGAAGCCCAAGGCGATGAGAAAAGGCCAGCGCCAGTTGGTGTAGGCGCCACGTGCCCAGGTTGGTGAGTTCAAAGCGACGAATGAACCGAGGCGGGCGAGAGTCAAGTTTATGCCGAAGGCGAAGCTCAGCTCTTTACCCTTAAACCACTTCGCCAGGGCGGTGGTGACAGCGACATTCAGTGATTCGGCACCCATGCCGAAGATGAGGCGTCCGGCCGCCATGAGCCAGAGCTGTGCGGACGCGACCGTGATCGCCGGGCCGATGACACAAAGGACGCCGAAGATCATCAGCGATCTTCGTAGCCCCAGGCGATCAATAATGAAGCCGCCGATCAACACCGTGAAAATGTTTGGAAAGCTATAAATCGCCTGCAACAATCCGATATTCGAGTCAGAGAAACCGAGCTGCTGTTTGAGGACGTCAGCCAGAGGGCTGAGCGCGTCATACACGTAGTAGCTCCCAAACATCGTCAGGCTGACGAAGACGAGCACCATCCAGCGATACAGAACTGAAGGCTCAGGGCGCGTGGTTTCAGGCATCAGGAATCCGCTCAAACAGGTTGGCAGGGCAACATCCGGCAGGTCCGATTTTCATAGGTAGAAGCCCGATTTTGACCGATAAGAGAAAGATGCGAAGCAAGAAGATAGCAGATTGCCACTGCACTTAGCACTTGCCATTTGGCGGTTAGCCATTAGGGACGGG
>QIAR01000656.1 GCA_003225595.1 Acidobacteriota bacterium
TGGCTATGCGTTTTTTGTTTACGAAGGCAGCAAAGGAGTGATCGGCGATTTATTCGTGGCCAATGGAAGCCGGACGCCGGACGCGCATGGGGTCGAGCAGCGGTTGCTTACTCACGTGATTGAGACCCTGCAGCAATCCCCCGGAATCCACCGCGTTGAAGCCCAGCTCTTAATGCATGAAACGGGAGTCGTAGCCCGACCGTTTTTAGAACAGGGCTTTCAGCGTCATCCGCGGCTGTTCATGGTGATGCCGTTGAGTCGGCCACTCGCGGGGGTGAATTCACTGAATGCGGAAGTGGAAATCCGCCGCTGGTCGGATCAGGACTACCAGTTGGCCGCGGCGGTGATCACCGCAGCTTATCGAGGACACGTGGATTCTCAAATCAACGATCAATACCGCACACTCAGCGGTTCGCTCCGATTTCTGAACAACATCGTGCGATTTCCGGGGTGCGGATTGTTTGATGCCGAATCTTCATTCGTCGCAACTCATAAGGGAACGCGCAACATGATAGGCCTGATCCTGTGTTCGCGCGTGCGACATGACGTCGGCCACGTGACCCAGGTTTGTGTGCTTCCGGAGTGTCGTTCGCGCGGAATCGGGGACGCGCTGCTCGCGGCCAATGCCGGCAATCTTCGACGGCGGAGCTTCTCTCTGCTTTCGCTAACTGTGACCGAGGCAAATAGCCGAGCGGTAGAGCTCTACAAGCGCCTGGGCTTCACGACCGACCGGGTGTTCGATGCCTTTGTGTGGGAAGGATAGGGAAGCCCTTAGCTGTAGCTCTTTAGCCTTTAGCTCTTTTCCGGCTGAAGCCGGCTACTTCCTGACCCCGAAGTTTTTCGCTGAGCCATCATTGAACTGATGGACGTAACCAAAACCTTGAAGTCGAGAGCTAAAGGCTAATGCTAGCGTCGCACCAGCCACATCACCCATCCCGCTATGAATACTCCGCCGAGGAACATGACGAAGCAATACAGGCCATAGCGTACCTGGTCGCGGGCTGCGTTACGTTGCGTGATGCCGAAGACCACGGACGCGAATACAGCGAACAGTAGGGCAGCGGTGAAGTGGGTGAGTTCGAGGGTCATAGCCTCGAGCCTCATGGCTTTTTCCCGATCGCAATGTGGTAGGCGTCCGCCACAGCGATGAAGTTCAGCAGTCCGGCAACGATGATGTACTTGGTGCCGAAATCAGCCGTCGCGTGCGCAATGGCCCCCTGTCCCCAGTCCATAGCTCGTGTCACGATATACAGACCGCCCGCGCCTATGTCGCCGACGAATCCCAGAATGTCGAGGATATCGCCGCCATTTGGCCTGTAGACGCGGCCCTGCATCGCCAGCCCGAGAAGGAACATGGTCACAATTGACGCCATCAGCAGCAGACCGCGAATCCAGCGCCTCTGAATCAGGTGCCCGGCGCCGGGAATGAGCCAGCCCAGGGCGGGGGCCAGCACGGACATCCTGGTGATTTGCGGTTGCGCGGTGGCCAACTTTTCCGCTTCGAGTTTGGGTTTCGCTGTCGAGACGTTTGCCATTCAGATGATTACGATCTCACGTTGGATTTTGCCTGTCACTTCGGCGGACTTCGGCCGGACCAGCACGTTCACTTCGCTGCGCACTCCAAACTCCGGCAGGTAGATTCCGGGCTCGATCGAAAAACAGGAGTTGGGCAGGATCTGGCGCTCGTCGTGAATTTCGAGGTCGTCCATATTGGCCCCGTTTGCGTGTATTTCGGTGCCAATCGAGTGCCCGGTGCGGTGAATGAAATAGTCGCCGTAGCCGGCATGATTGATATGCCCACGCACGGCGTGATCCACTTCCCACCCCGCGATCCGGCGTCCGGCGGTAACCGCATCCTGCACGGTTTTCACACCGACATCGCGCGCGCTGCGCACAATTTCGAAAATCTCGCGCTGCTTCTCGGAAGGAGCTTTGCCGACGAAACCCATCCAGGTAATGTCATAGTACACCGCGCCCGGCGTGTTCTTCTTCGCCCAGACATCAAGCAAAACGAAATCGCCCTCGCGGATGGGCGCCGGATCGTCCGCGCGCGGCTCGTAGTGCGGGTTGCCGCTATTGGCGTTCACCGCCACGATGGGCGGATCGTCGGTCACGAGGTTCTCGCGGCGAAACGCTTCCATGAACCACTGCTGGATTTCATGCTCGTTGGTTCCGCTGTTGCGCGCGCGCCGGCCGATTTCCTGGAATGCTTCTGCCGTGATGCCGTCAATTAAATCGCGGGCGGCATAATGCGTCTTGATCTGCTCATCCGTCCAGGTGGCCTCGAATTGCGCCACTAAGTCGCCGGAGCTGACCACGTTCTTGCCCAAGCCTCGGATTAGTTCGAGCGTTCCACCATCCACGAGTGAAACGTAGAACACCAGGTTGTTGGGCGAGTATTGCATAGCGATGTTGCGGTAGCCGGCGAGCATGGCCTTGACGGCTTCGAAAAGCTCTTGCCAGCCGGCATACTGAACCTTGCGGCCGGGAAGCGAATCGAGATGGCCAGCTTCGATCTTGTGGACGAGTTTGACTGGAGCGTCTCGCGCAGGAATCAGGTAGAACCAGCGGCGAGTGACCATGAGGTTTCCTGGCAAGCCCAGCACCCGGTAAGCAATGGGGTCGCGATGATGGTGGTCGTAAAAGAGCCAGGCGTCGATGTTGCGCTCGCACAGCACAGCTTGAATGGCGGGGAGATCCATGGGCGAGCTTCTATTCTAAATCAGGCAGGGATTTTTGGGCGAATGCGGTGGCCAGTAACAGCCAGCTGAGAAATAGAAAGGCCCCGACTACTCGGGGGCCATTCAAACTCACGTGGTGCGGAAAGCACTCTGTCCAAATTCAGTATCAGTAGAGCAGTAGTTCTTGTCACTGCTGGGCCAACTTAAGGATAGAGGTTTCGCGATGCCGACCACGGTCCGCAAGTCAGATGAGCGTGCGCGAGTTACCCAAAAATGGGAAAA
>QIAR01000678.1 GCA_003225595.1 Acidobacteriota bacterium
ACGCCGGAAGCCCCGACGGCTCCACCGGCCCAAGCGCCACCCGGAACCACTGCCGCACCGGCAGCCGCTCCGCCCGCCGCGGCAACCGCGCCTGTGGCAGCAGGTGCACCTAAGGGCGGTATTAGCCCCGAGGTCGCAAAGCTGATCGCGGAGGGAAAGAAGTGGAGCCGCTCGGCCATTGCTGCCGAACAAGCCCGTCGCAATCGCAAAGGCCTACCCGCGCTTACCGATGCGGAAGTGACCGCATTGCTGGGCGAAGAAGCAGCTGCAGCGACCGCTCCAGCTACGGCAGAGGCAAGACCTGCGGCATCGGCTCCTGCGCCAGCCGTAGCCGCAACTGGTGCGGGACAGAAAGTTCCACCCGCTGTTTCTCAAACTCCGGCAGCCCGCGGCACCGAAGCCAACACGTATATCGGTACTCCCGCGGTCGGGACTTCGAAAGCAGCAGCAGCGGGCGGTATCGCCTCCGTGGGGCCGGAGAATAGAGAGGTAGACCAGCGGCGACGGCGTCTGGTGTGGAGTTGCGTGGCAGCTTTCCTGGGCGCCTGGTTCATCGCGTTCTTCCGCTTCTTCCTTCCTCGCACTCTTTTCGAACCGAGCACGGTTTTCAAGATCGGTTATCCCTCTGACTACGGTCTGGGTGTAGACACGAAATGGCAGCAGAAATATCGCATCTGGGTAGACCGCACGCCCGATCGTCTTTTTGTGATCTATGCACGCTGCACTCACCTGGGCTGCACACCAGATTGGAAAGCCAGCGAGAACAAATTCAAATGCCCGTGTCACGGCAGCGGGTACGACAGCGAAGGAGTCAACTTTGAAGGGCCAGCGCCTCGTCCCATGGATCGTGCGCACATCGAACCGGCGCCCGACGGCCAAATTGTGGTGGACGTCTCGCGGCTGTATCAATGGCCCAAGGGCCAGCCCAGCCACTTTAATGATCCGGGAGCCTTCTTGAATGTGTAGGAAGATGTGGCGCCGGCGCCCTCGCTCGCGAGAAAGAAGTGCTGCTGCGTACCTTTGATAAGAGGATTCATGCCTGAAGAAAACAATCGAAATGGCAAGAACGGTCGGGTGGGCCTGCTGGAGCGAGTGAAGTCCAATGTCAAAGAGGACGTCCAAGCCCTTAAGACAGACATCCCTGCAAAGGCCAAGGACCAGATCGAAGGCCTGAAGGATCCGACCAAGACCCAGGTCTACACCTCGATCTTCCGCCACAAGCACGACGACACGCCTCGAAACCGGGCGCTGGGCGTGCTCTCCAACGTTTTCCTCCACCTGCACCCGGCCAAGATCAACCGCGATGCGGTGCGCTACAGCTATACCTGGGGCATGGGCGGGATCACGTTCTATTTATTCATCGTGCTCACCTTCACCGGCGTGCTGCTGATGTTTTACTACCACCCGTCCAAGGTGCAGGCTTTCCGCGACGTGCTCTATCTCGAGCACGATGTGCCCTTTGGGAAGTTGCTGCGCAACATGCACCGCTGGGCGGCTCACTTGATGGTGATCGCTGTCTGGCTGCACATGTTCCGGGTGTTCCTAACCGGGTCATACAAAAAGCCCCGCGAATTTAATTGGAACGTCGGCGTCATTCTGCTGGTGCTAACTCTGCTGCTTTCGTTCACCGGTTACCTGCTTCCGGATGACCAACTTGGATTTTGGGCGGTAACGGTGGGCACGAACATGGCACGCGCCACCCCGCTGCTGGGCCACGAAGGGCCCTTCGGGCCGCTACTAGGCATGACGCCATATAACGATGTCCGTTTCGGATTATTGGGTGGGTCGATTGTGGATGCGAACGCTTTGCTCCGTTCCTACATCTGGCATTGCATCGGCATCCCGATCGTGGCTTCCGTTTTCATGATTGTGCACTTCTGGCGTGTACGAAAAGACGGCGGTATCTCCGGACCGGCGCCGGTAATGCTGGAATCGGAAGCCGACAAACCGCGCCGCGCCTAGAAAGCCGCGCGTGAGTAACTTCAAATCGTAGCGCCGCCGTCTCGGCGGCTGTGGGTGCGGGCGACCCGCCCGTCCGCACCACAGAGGGCAAGACGCGCTTAGGACAGCCGGCAAAATGCCGGCGGTACAAGGTGAGATCTGGTCTGGAGCACTTATGGATTGGCGTCAACTTTGGGAAATCATTTCCGCCCCGGACAACGTGCCGATCGTGGCACTAATCCCGCTGCTGGCCTTTTATATTTATCTCGCGTGGAAACAGGCCAAGGCCAATGACGATCTGATTGCCGAGCTCGAAACCAATCCCGCGATGGCGAAAACTCATCATCGCAAGACCTGGCCCTTCAGACCCGGGTGGCAGAAGGAAGTCCATGTCTGGCCGTTCCTCTTGCGCATCGAGTTTCTTGCCGCCATTATCGTCACCATCATCCTGATGGTCTGGTCCATTACGCTGAGTGCCCCGCTGGAAGAGCCCTCGAATCCCAACCTGACGATGAATCCCGCCAAGGCGCCCTGGTACTTCCTCGGTTTGCAGGAGATGCTGGTGTATTTCGACCCGTGGATCGCGGGTGTCGTCATGCCCACGCTTATCATCATCGGTTTGATGGTGATCCCTTACATCGACACCAATCCCAAGGGCGGCGGCTATTACACCTGGAAGCAGCGCAAATTTGCGATTTCAACGTTCCTCTTCGGATTTGTCATTCTATGGGTTTCGATGATCATCATCGGGACTTTC
>QIAR01000687.1 GCA_003225595.1 Acidobacteriota bacterium
ACCAGGATGCCGACCGCCCGCGCTGGGCGCCCGACGGCAAGCGCTTTCTGTTTGTGTCTTCCAAAGAAGGTGGCTCTCAGGTCTGGATTGCTGATTTCGAAGGCTCGGCTGGTACGGTCACCGGCAGGCACAAACTGACTTCCTTTGCGACGGGAGCGGATGGGCCCATCTGGTCGCCCGACGGCAAGAACATTGCCTTCACCTCGCGCGTTTACCCCGGGTGCGCCGACGAGGCCTGCAACAAAAAGAAGATGGACGACGTCGCGAACTCCAAGGTGAAAGCGCTGATCTTTACCCGCCTGCTCTACCGCCACTGGAACGCGTTCCAGGCAGGCAAGCGCAGCCATATCTTTGTGATTCAGGTCGATGCTTGTGTGGGGACAGCCGCCCCCGGCTGTCCCCCGGGCGCCCCACGCGATCTCACGCCAGGGGACTACGATGTTCCGCCGTTCCACTTGGCAGGGCAAGATGATTACGCGTTTTCCCCGGACGGCCAGGAGATTTGCTACACCTCCAACCACGACAAAGTCGAAGCCGCGTCGACCAACAATGATTTGTTCATCGTCCCAGTCAATGTAGGGACGGGCGCCTCGCCCGTTCAAGCCAAAAACATTACTGCCGACAACAAGGCGGCAGATGAGACTCCACTCTATTCGCCCGACGGCAAGTACATCGCGTATCGCGCACAGCAGCGTCCGGGCTATGAGAGCGACCGCTTCCGCCTGATGCTGTACGACCGCAAGACGGGCCAGAAGAAGAATCTGATGGAGAACTTCGATCACTGGGTGGGAACATTCGCGTGGGAACCAGACTCGACACAGCTTTACTTCGTAGCTGAGAACCATGGCACGTCGCCACTCTGGTCGGTGCGTCTTATAGCCGACCTGTATCGACCGACGCCGAGCGCGCGACTTCTCGGAGGATATTTCGATGACCTAGCTGTTACGGGACGGGCCGGTAAGGAGGTTCTTTTCTTCACTGGAATGTCCATCATTAGACCGAACGAAATCTACTCCACGACATCTGCCATTCTGGAGCATTGTAGCGGCATAGATGGCATCCCTTTGTGTCCTCGGCCATACCAACTCACCCACCTCAACGACTCCGTCCTCTCCCAAATCTCCATGTCCCCGCTCGAATCCTTCTGGTTCCCCGGCTCCAACAACGACAAAGTCCAAGGCTTCCTGGTCAAGCCACCCAACTTCAATCCCAGCAAGAAATATCCCGTAAAGTTTCTCATCCACGGCGGGCCGCAGGGCGCATGGGGAGACGACTGGTCCTACCGCTGGAACCCCGAACTCTTCGCCGCCAACGGATACGTGGTCGTCATGATCAACTTCCACGGCTCGACCGGCTACGGACAGAAATTCATCGACGCAATCAATGGCGACTGGGGAGGCGCCCCGTTTGAAGACCTGATGAAGGGTCTCGATTATGCCCAGCAGCGCTATCCCTTCATTGATAAAGACCGCGAATGCGCGCTGGGCGCGAGCTACGGCGGATACATGGTGAACTGGATCCTCGGCCACACCAACCGCTTCAAGTGCATCGTCTCGCACGATGGCATGTTCAACACCGAGTCCGCCTGGGGAACGACGGAGGAGCTTTGGTTTCCGGAGTGGGAGTTCAAGGGCACGCCCTATACCAACCGCCCGCTCTACGAAAAATGGTCGCCACATCTCTCAGCGACCAACTTCAAAACGCCGACGTTGGTGGTTCATGGGCAGCTCGACTACCGCCTCGATGTCTCGGAAGGCTACCAGCTCTTCACCACCCTGCAGCGGCTGAATATTCCATCAAAGATGTTGTATTTCCCGGATGAAGGCCACTGGGTGCTGAAGCCGCAGAACAGCCATTTGTGGTACCAGACCGTGAACGACTGGGTAGATCAGTGGCTGAAAAAGTGAATCGGATTGTGTGAATCGAATTGTGTGGCGCGGGCGCCCTCGCCCGCGAGTTCGCTTGGAGACGGGTCTTTGACCCGCGGGGCCTGTGTAGGGACAGACGCCCTCGTCTGTCCGGTCGAGTCCCGCTCGGCTATGGCCAATCGTTCTAGCGCAGATTTTTTTGAGGCTCACTGCGCTCTGGAAAATCTGGATTTCCACTGTTCTGTCGCCGAGTCTGAGATGACGGCACTCCCGCAGCCAAAGGCACTGGTGCGGCAACTCCCACGCTTGCCGCGGGCACAGGCCACAAAGACAGAGCGGTGAATTGCTGTGCGGCGGAGGTTCCGGCGCTGGCAACCACTTCGATCTGCACCGCTCCCGAGTTCGAACCAGGCCATGGCACCAGGCTCGCCAGTCCACTTGAATCTGACGTTACCACCAGTTGTGATGAGCTCAGTATCACGGGCATGGCGTTTTGGCCGTTATTCGATTCGCCGCCGGAGTCGATGGGCGGGTCCGCAAGCGGCCGCAGCACAAAAGATTGGAAAGTCACACCTGCGCCCTGCACCGGATTTGGGGTTGGCGATGAGTCCGTCACGCGCAGAACAACTGGCTCAAACACTTGTCCAACCGTGACCATCTGCCCTGTGCCACGCACGATTTTGAGTTGCAGAGCGGAGAGTG
>QIAR01000688.1 GCA_003225595.1 Acidobacteriota bacterium
ACAGGAAGCGCCGAATACCAAAATCGTAAACGGCAGCTCCCACCAAGCCGCCCAAGAGCGGCGCCACCACCGGCACCCACCAGGAGCCAGTCCCATCGGTTAGACCGTTATTGCGAAAGCCGGCGAGCACGGTGAACAGGCGTGGTCCAAAATCGCGAGCAGGGTTAATCGGATAACCGTGCATGCCACCGTAGCTCATTCCAATGGCTACAACAACTAGACCAATCATTACTGGGGAGAGGTTCGCTCCCGGAGGTGAATTAAGTTCATCGGTGATGGCGAGTATCAGTAGAAGCCGCAAGGCTGTGCCGATCACCTAATCCAAAAACCCGGCCTGCGGCAATGCGGGGAACGCGGGAAAAGTTGTGAACACGCCCGCCGTTTTTTCCAGTTGCGGATCCACTTGCCTGAAAGCCGGCAGGTAATTTCGATACACCAACGCCGCCGCAACGAAAGCTCCCGGCGTCTGCGCGATGGAATAGGGCAACACCTTTCGCCAGGGAAAGTCTCGGAACACTGCCAGTGCCCGGGAGTTGGGCTGGGAGTGGCGCACATAGCGCACATTAAAGCATCGAGCGCTTTCATGGCAGCCGTCGAATCTGCGTTCACGCTCTTGACGTAGATGTTCATGGTTGTGCTCAGGTTCGAGTGACTGCAGGGAAGTTGTCCCGGAAGTGATGAGTATGTTCCAGTATTCTTCTTTAGGGGGATATATCCACATGAGGAGGATATATCCACATGCTGGCGCCCGCACAGCAACCGGGCACGCCAAAGCCGTCCCCCTCGGAGGGGAACCTACTTCCTACCCTTATCTAAACAGTTAACAGGCTTTTGTCGAGGGTAGGCTTCGTGATATAACCGGACCACTAAGCACCGCGAATTTGGCTCCGCCAGGAGATGGCATATGAAGCTGGCTTTTGCACACAAACAAGGCCAGGACAGAGGAGGTTTTGTGTCCGAAGCACGGACCGGAAAAAGATTTCCGCTGGAACTGCCGATCAAAATCCATAAGGAAGATTCTGAGGGGGAAGCCCGCGGAATGACGGGGAACCTCAGCGCCGCTGGCGTGTACATCCGCGCCGATGCCATGCTAGAGGTGGGCTCGCCCGTGGAATTTGAAATCACGCTGCCGCCGGATGTCACGGGCGGAAAAGAGGACGTCATCATCCAGTGCCGGGGACGTGTGATACGTACCGATGAACCGCCTGCGAGTACTCCGGCAGAGGCTCGAGGCGTGGCCTGTGTCATTGATACTTACGAGTTCGTTCGCAACTCCTAATTGGGAGCGCTGACAAGATGCTCAAGCTGATTTTGGCTGATAACCAGGCAATCTTCCGCGCAGGAATCGCTAAAGTGCTGGCGGTCGAAGATGAAATGCGCATTGTGGCGCAAGCGCAGACTCCGGAACAAATGTTTATGGCGCTGGATAAGTTCCGTGCCGCGGTACTCGTCATGGCCGGGGGATTTCATTCCGACTTCAACGTCGCGGTGCAGGCGGCGAGCCGCAACAAAACGCGGATCGTGATCCTCGCCGACACGGGCGAGAGCGCGCAACGCTATATGGCCTCCGGCGCACATGGCGTGGTTTACCGCAACGTGACCAGCCCGTCGCTAGTGGACTGCGTGCGCAAGGTAGCACGCGGCGAGACCTGGGTACAGGACATCGCCGTCCCCAGCGAGCTGACCGAAAACGATATGGTTGGCCTGCGGGTGCGGGACCGCTTGACCGCCAAAGAACTGCGCATCGTCGCACTGATCGTGCAGGGATACAAGAACAAAGAAATCGCTTCGCAGCTCGGTACCACAGAACAGGTAATCAAGAATTATCTGCGCAACGTGTACGACAAGATCGGCGTCTCCGACCGTCTGGAGCTGGCGCTGTTTACCATCCATCATAGGATTCTGAACGAGGCCGCCGCCGCGACCGCCGCCGCGTCGAGTCCGCCGACGGGAGCCGGAGTTCCGTCGTAGATTTGAAGATTGTTTGAAATTTGAAAATGAGGCCGCCCGCCCGAGGCGGCCTTTTTGTTTGCGCAATGTGTAGGATTCGTGCGCCGGAAGCGGTGTCAGTTCGTCGGGATCTAGGAGGCGACCCCGCCCTGCGAATGCAGGTGTGCCCGGACTTTTTCCAGAAGGTCGGATGCGGCCTGGCCCGCATCTAGTGTGGAAAATTCATTTCCGAGCTCCACTACGGGTACGGTGGCGCAGGCGGCCCGGAAGGCTTGCTGGGTTCCGGGCGACGCCATCAAGTTCGGACCAAGGATCAGCAAGCCAGGCCGCGTTGCCCGGCTCAGGATCAATGAATCATGCAGGTTGCTATTGGTGAGGACGTTGTATCCGGCCCCCCGCAATAACTCTCGCAAGTAAGCGAGCACATCGGCGGACTGATCCACGCACAATACGTTGAGGCCCGCGAAAG
>QIAR01000689.1 GCA_003225595.1 Acidobacteriota bacterium
GAACATTGGAGCGGTCCTTCCGTTCGTCGAGTGACTCGAAATGAAAACCGAGTGTTGTCTGTGTGCTAATACAGCTCCCGATAAAATTGCCATCCTCATCAAAACGGGCTGTGTCAGGCGGCACCAATGAGGGACAAGAATTGCTCATTCTTAAAACCCTCAGTGTTAGGCGCCACAGGTGTGATCAGCCTGACGTCAGCGAGCGCCAGATGCTGCAGCGCTCGCGCTCGTAGCGTAACCACGTCTTGTCGCATGCAGTTCAGCAGAAGCGCGCACTCTTGATTGGAATACCCTTCGAGAACTGACATTACGAAGACGAAGCGCTCGAATGGTTCCAGTCGGAAGACCGCGGCCATCGAAGCATTTGCCTCTGACGCTCCTTCGACCTCATTAGAAGTAATCTCTGACGTGCTCCTTGCTTGATTAGGGACAGGAGAAATCATTCGGATTGCATGCTTGATAATCGTGCGCCTGCTCCAGGAATGCGCCCACTCCTTGAAAACGGGGTTCCCCTGTACGCAGTCTTCGAGACCCACGACGAAGCATTGCTCCGCCTTTTCGTGGTCCGCCGTTAATAGCAGCGACAGCAAGTACAACCCGTCCATGTCTTCCATAAAGATTCTGCAGAAGTCGCTGCGCGTCGCGTACACACTTGCTCGTTTGGTTCCAGTCCCCGCTAGCTGTGACCTATTCACTTTCGATCGCAGTAGATCTTTCATGATCATGATTGCAATCCTCGAGTTGCGTTGAACTTTCCGCATGATTTTGCTTGCACCTACGCGCAAGCTGTCGGAGCACATGTTTCGTCAGCACGCCGCCGCAAACAAACTGTGTCCCTTGGCTCATCATCTCGAATAGGACGTTCTCCGCCTGCTGACTGATGACCGTCACATCACCTAGATCAATCACGAGCTTGCGCCCTTGGTGTGGCTCACGTGCGTCGTGCCAAGCTCTCTTCAGTTCTGTCACCCAGGGTTCCACAAGCCTTCCCTCAAGAACCAATTTTCGTTCGCACTGGGTATCAACAGTGGTGATCTTGAGCATGGTGCTTCTTTCGACCACAGGAGAGAAAAGCAATACGCGTGCCGAACCGAAGTCGAGTCCGCCGGCTGCAAGCGATTGAATCGATGGAGGGTGGATACAACTGACGTGAAGCTGTGTCGAAACTGTCGAAGTGACTGTCGACAGTTGTCGAAGCTTATGACACTGCTCGCGTATCGATGCCCAGCTTTTTCATGCGCGAGATCAGAGTCGTGCGCTTGACCCCCATACGGGCTGCGGCGCCATTGGACCCGCCTACGCGTCCTCTGGTTTCTTTCAAAATGCGCAAGAGTTCGTCCCGCCCGTTGAGATCGCGCACAACCGCCGCCGGTTTCGCCGCGATATGGTTATCCAGGTCGGAAACCGGGACTTGGAGCACAGTGCCGCGCGTGAGGATGACGGCCCGCTCGACAAGATTTTCAAGCTCGCGAATGTTTCCTGGCCAGTGCCAACGCGTTAACTTTTTCATGGTCCCGGAGGGGATGGACTCGATTTGCTTCTCCATGCGGCGTGCATACTTCTGTGTGAAGTACCGGACGAGCAGCGGAATATCCTCCGGGCGTTCGCGCAAGGGTGGTATCTGAATGGGAAAAACATTGAGCCGGTAATACAGGTCGCTGCGGAAGTGGTGGTCCGCAATCATCTTTTCCAGATCGCGGTTGGTCGCGGCCACCAGTCGAACATCGACCTTCTTTGTGCGCGTGCTGCCCAGTCGCTCGAATTCTCTTTCTTGCAGAGCACGCAGAAGCTTGGGCTGGAGCTCGAGTGGGATGTCGCCTACCTCATCAAGAAACAGCGTGCCTTTGTCGGCGAGATCGAGGCGGCCGATCTTTTGTGAGATGGCGCCGGTGAATGCGCCTTTCTCGTGTCCAAACAGTTCGCTTTCCAGCAGTCCCGTGGGAATGGCTGCGCAATTGAGTTTTACAAACGTTCGCTCCTTGCGGCGGCTGCGATCATGGATGGCGCGTGCGATCAGTTCCTTTCCCGTCCCCGTCTCGCCCAGTAGCAACACGGTCGAGTCACTCGGCGCAACTGTGTCCACCAGTTGCAGGACATGGCGGAGTGCGGAACTCTGCCCAACAATTCCTTCAGAGTCCATCTCTCCGCGGATCTCGTCTTCCAGATAGAGTTTCTCTTGCGCGAGCTTGTCTCTGAGATCGGCGATCTCGCTATAGGCCAGTGCGTTCTCTACCGCGATGGCGATCTGGCCAGCAACTTGGGCCAGGAACTCGATCTCATTTTGGCTAAAGGCATTCTCGGTCAGTCTGCCAAGAGCCAGGACACCAAGCACGCGATCCCGGCTGATGAGCGGCATGAGGCAGCCGGACTTGACACCCTCACTGGCAACACGATGGTGTTCCTCAGAGTTCATCGTGGCTGGGTTGGGTCGGTCCAGCACCACCGGTTTTCCC
>QIAR01000666.1:0-2685 GCA_003225595.1 Acidobacteriota bacterium
CATATTCACGACAACTACATGTCCAATTGGGCTGGCATCGACGCGAGTAATGTGCTCGGAATTCTGAATCGAATCGACATCGAGAACAACGAATTCCTCAACTTTTCTTCAGGAATCGTCGCGGGAGGCGGGCGAGCGAAAAACCTGGTTGTTGGAAGAGAGCCGCCGTCGATCGTTCATGGTTCTTCAACAATTAAAAGTAACCGGTTTTCATTCGAAGGTGTCCGGCCCGTGTCCTTCGCCATAACCCTCGGAGGCGGTGAAGCCCAACCAGCGCTTGAGTCGTGGCTGGTACAGGACAATACCTTAACTTTCCACCAGCTCTACTGCAGCGATGACTCGCGGCCAGGCCGGCGCCGTCAAAATTGTGACCGAAACATGGGCTGCGGGCCGGGGACGTGCCGCATCCCCGCGGGATTCCTGGCGGTCGCACGGAACTTCGGAGGTGGAGCGAAATGGAAGCCGCATACCTCTTACTCGGCAGGTGAAACCGTTGTTCCGCAAATTGGCAACGGATACTTTTATTCAACAGCCCGGTCCTGCCAAAGTGGCCCGGTTGAACCGATTTGGCCCATTCCGCCTGAGTACCCTTTGATTAACGACAATACGTGCCAATGGTCTGCAGGTGGTCCCACACCGAAGGCGATGGTCATCAACAACCGCATTAACGGCCCCGCCCTGGCGCAAGGGTTCGGAAGGGATGTTGTGTTCTATGACGGTGCGAACCGTTCCTCGGTAAAGATCAAAGATCTTGTGGCCAACTATGACCTAGCCATCGTGGCCGGAGATGATTGCGATGCTCCGACATTGCAGATCGTTCCAGCCTTTCGTGTGTACGGTGACAGTGCTCAGTACTTTCCAACCTATCCCTCAACAGGAAAGTTTGAGAGATGCTGGCAGGTCATAGTAAGCGATTCAACTGCTCATCTCGTGCAGCACTGGATTGCGACAAGGGCAGGATACGCTGCGCCGTCTTGGCGTGGCCATGCTCGGTACGCGTTCGGGGCTCGCGTGCTCCCCCAAAACGACAATGGTCATTTTTATTTGCAAACGACACCGGGAAGTTGCACAAGCGCTCAGGTGCAGCCCACTTTTCCTGCTGCGACAGGCAATACCGTGCTAGATGGGAGCTGTCTCTGGAGAGAGTCCGGGATATCAGCTGGGTTCACTCTCCCCGACAGCGGTGGTTCACCTTAAAAGGGTCATTACTGGATTGCACAAGGCCGTTCAGGGGCGGTAGGACACGATCGCGAGCCCCGTCGCCGCCTGTACCACCGCATCCCTGCTGCGATACAATGCGCTCTTAGCTGCGCTTGATGGCACAAATAAGATGTCATTCGCCTGCATTGGCAAGTCCGCAGTCTTTCCTTGCAAGATTTTCTTCAGCGGAATTGTTTTCTCCTCCGTGCCCTGGGCGGTCTCTCGGATTATACGGGCACCATTTAGCTTTGCCGTTTTGTTGGCTCCTCCGGCGATCGCAAGAGCCTGAAGAATCGTAATACTGTCGCTTTGCATCACGAACCCACTAGGCCTGCCTACATCGCCGACTACATATACAAGGCCCGCTTTAGCGACCACAATGGTATCGCCAGGGGAAACTTCGACATTCTCGGCCGTGCCCTGCTCCATGTGCTGCGCCAGACGTATCGTTAGAGGCCGATCTGGGTCCCTGCGGTGGACAATCGTTACGGCCTTCCCCGCCTTGTCGGTGAAACCACCGGCCGTCGAAATCACCTCGAAAAGCCGACGTTCCCCAAGAATCGGATACACACCGGGCTTGTTCACTTCGCCAAGTAACACGACAGCATTCGATGAGTACTCCTCGACAAAAAGTGTTACATGTGGGTTGTTTACAAATCGTCCATCCGCAAGACGCTTTTCGATTAATGCCTGTGCCTCTTCTAGCTTCAGATCGCCGACGTGAACGTAATCGACCAACGGCAAATATGCATCTCCTGAATTGCTGACCCGAACCTTAGTTCCTAGCTCGGGTACCCCGTACACATTAACTTGCAGCAAGTCGCCTGGTCCAAGGACAACCATGGACGGATCAGCGTATGGAGTCTCAGTGGGATGCTCCTCATCAGTTCGAGTTGGCCGGATCACCGTTTGGGCAGGAAAAACTGAGGTCTGTACCCGCGCAGGAGGAACTGTCGTATCCGTGTTCGACGGAGCTGATGAAGTCCGTTGTACTGAAGACTGGCCGAAAACGATTGTCGCTAGAAGGACCGGAATCGTTAACGAACACCAGCGCTGGCTCGCGAAGAGCCGCAAAATAGCCCCCATCGTGTGTCCCCCAGCCGTTGGCGAGAAGACGAGTCTAGCACGGGATGTGATCGTGGAAGCCAGTTTCCATCGTGGGGAGTATCTCAAATGACAGCAAAGGATCGGGCGATTGGGGAACAAGGATACAAAATAGTGCCACGTCCTCGGACTTTGTATATTTTGCAGAGGTATTCAAATTCATTCATCAGGAAAAATGAATATGCCGAAACAGAAGCGGGTATTGATAACAGGCGCAGGTGGATTTATCGGGCATCATTTGGTAAAGCGGTTTAAAGAGGATGGCCATTGGGTGCGCGGCGTTGACCTCAAATATCCAGAATATGAAGTGAGTGGAAGCGACGAGTTTGAAATCCTGGACCTCCGAGAGATCGGAAATTGCTTGCTTGCTACGCGTGGCGA
>QIAR01000666.1:2701-4851 GCA_003225595.1 Acidobacteriota bacterium
CCGATATGGGAGGCATTGCTTATATCACAGCCTTTCACGCCTCCATCAGCCGCAACAACGTCTTAATTAATGCCAATATGCTCGACGCAAGTCGTCAGAACGGAGTTCGGCGGTTTCTGTTCTCGTCGTCTGCATGTGTCTACAACCAGAGCAAACAGAAAAACGCCGACGTAACCCCTCTTCGCGAGGAAGACGTTTTTCCCGCAGACCCCGAGCCGGGCTACGGCTGGGAAAAACTTTTTGCTGAGCAACTCTGCAGTTACTATTGCAAAGATTACGGCATCGACGTGCGGATTGCGCGTTTTCACAACGTCTACGGACCGATTGGTACTTACCAAGGCGGGAAAGAAAAGGCACCGGCTGCCATTTGCCGCAAGGTGGCTCTCGCTGAAGATGGCGGCGAGATCGAGGTCTGGGGAGATGGGGAACAGACGCGCTCGTTTATGTATGTGGATGATTGTGTGGAAGGACTCATTCGCATCATGGCTTCCGGCTATCATGATCCCCTCAATCTAGGGACCGATGAGCTCGTGACCATAAACCGGTTAGTCGATTTGGTCGCCAGCATAGCCGGCAAGCACATCACCGCGCACCATAAACTCTCAGGCGCTCAGGGCGTGCGCGGTCGGAACAGTGACAATACCCGATTGCGCAAGGTATTAGGTTGGGAACCCTCCATCCGGTTAGAACAGGGGTTAGCCGCCACCTACGAATGGATCGCATCTCAGCTGCGAGCTGAGGTACCTAAGCGCGTTTCAGCTTCCGCTGCAGCAGACTGATTTCGACCGGACCGAAGGCGCTCTGGGTTCGGCGTGTGGGACAACGGTCGCTCTTTAGCAAAGGATGAAGTACTCTGACGTTTCTGTAAAAGGACCACAACGGCACCGAACGGCATCGTTGTTCGCGAGATTTATCTAGAGAGCAGCCTGAAAACTCCTCCACCCACTTTAGGACCATTCTTGTACACGTCCGTGCACTGAAGAGTGACAAATAGAACACAGCGTGATCAGGTTTGTTTCATCATCCTCGCCGGAGTGGCTGCGAAATTCTCTGTGGTGAACTTCGAGGTTTATCATCGAGCCGCATAACTGACACCGCCATCCATCTCGTCGTAGGACCTGCTCTCGAAGATTCCGGTATTCCTGCTGCGCAAGCCTGATCGGCGGCTGTTTCGGTGCACCTCGCTTCAATGGATCTTCTCGTTCACGTAATCGGCAAACTCTTGCCTTTGTTCTAACGGCAGGAAGTTGTAAGAATTCGAAAGTGCCCGCAGGAGCACCTCTGGATCGCCACCGCCGTCCAGATTTGCTCCGGCCAAAAAGTCGGCACACATCAGCTCGAGGCAGTAGCCACGGGAGCGGTCGCTTCCAAGCATCAGAGCCGCCGTCTCTAGGGCCTGCTCGATGACCAGACTCTGGCTCTTGCAGAGCTTGAAGTAAATAATTTCCCAGGGCTCGGTTTCGTGCCCGGTCAGTTCCCGTTCTACCTCTCGCCTAAATTCCTCCGTCGGCATTTCGCGGGCCTTGTGCACCCAGATTGCACAATCGAAGGCCTGACCTTCCGAGCGTGCCAGTTTCGCCAACTCCAATCCCTTGGTCCATCCCACTTCCTTCAGTTCCCGCCTGACCTGCGGCGGCACCTGCTGCCGTAAGTGTTTATACAACTTGGGATCGAGCCGCAGGCAAGGACTTGGTGGAATCCGGTTCAAGATGCCTTCTCAACCTGTACCATAAACGCCTGCCTTTGCGCGCCCGGCAGGAACTTGAAGAATCTTGAGATGGACTGCAACAACACCTCTGGGTTCCCGGCGTCCAGGTTCGCTCCCGCCAGAAAGTCCGCACAGATCATCTCCAGACAGTAGCCTCGGGATTTATCCGTACCAAGCATCATGGCCGCGGTCTCGATCGCCTGCTCAACTACCGGGATCTGGCTTTTGTACAGCTTGAAGTAGATGATTTCCCACGGTTCGGTCTCTTGCCCGGTCAGTTCCTTCTGCACTTCCCGCTTGAACTCGTCCTTTGGCATCGATCTGGCCTTGTGCAACCAGGTTGCACAATCGAACCGCTGACCCTCCGCCCGTGCCAGCTTCGCCAACTCTAACCCCTTGGTCCATCCCACGTCTTTCAAGTCTCTCCTTGCCTGTGGCGGCA
>QIAR01000667.1:0-446 GCA_003225595.1 Acidobacteriota bacterium
GCTGGACATAAGTTATTTCGTGCCGAAAACGTGAACCGTATTCCCGGCGGCCGGCTGCCGGAAGGCACGTGCGTCATCGATAATTTCGGCCGGAAGCTGTGTAGCCAGATTGACAGCACGGCTGGTTCTACAGGAGATCCCCTGAATCCAGTTGGCCGCCTTAACCCGAATTTCGACAGCCTGCGCGTGTGGAAGAATGTCGTCAACTCCATCTATGACGGGCTGCAATTTTCCGTTCGGAAACAAATGAGCCATGGGGTACAATTCAGCGCCCACTATACTTGGAGCCACTCCATAGATGGGGGCTCCACTTGGCACAATGGCCTCACCAGCGCCAATGGACGTGCCGCCGGAGATGGCGTTACTACTGATCAATTGCGGCCGGGCCTCGATCGGGGAAATTCAGTTTTCGATGTTCGCCACCGCCTGACCTTCAATTACGTCTG
>QIAR01000667.1:559-2411 GCA_003225595.1 Acidobacteriota bacterium
CCGCCCGCGTTCCCGGAGATTCACCGAGCTGGTTCCGGGTGCTTGTGCGGCAAACGCGATGGGCTTTGTAGCCGATCCCGCGAACTGCTTGAACACGGGTGGCGATTACAATCTTGACGGCATAGGGAATGACAGGCCAAATGCCACGGCCAGGAATGTGAATGCCTCGCACGACCAATGGGCTAATGGTTTCAACTTGCCAGACACCTTCTTTACATCGCCTTGCCTGGGCTGCGTGGGCAATCTGGGGCGCAACACCTTTGTGGGGCCTGCATTCTGGGCTGCGGACATGTCGATTTTTAAAGATTTCAACTTTTCTGAGAGGGTGCGCCTTCAGTTCCGGGCAGAGGCATTCAATGTGTTTAACCACACCAATTTCCAGCTTCCTGGAGCAAACTTCGCAAGGAAAAATGGCATAGATGCCTTGAACTTCGGACAAGCTGGCGGCACCTTCAATCCGCGAAACGTGCAGTTCGGTTTCAAACTAACCTATTGAATGGTGTTTTGATACTCCGCTATCAGTCGTAAGTGGGACATTACATCGATTGTTCTGAAATCACTGAGCCCCATTATCAACTCAGAATGCCTGCGGAAAAACACTTGTAGGCACTAACCTGAGGGATTTGCGCCCATGACTCTCGCTCTCGGAACTCGGCTCGGCCCGTATGAAATCCAGGCAGCGCTGGGCGCGGGTGGTATGGGTGAGGTTTACCGCGCACGCGACACGCGCCTGGAGCGCACGGTCGCAATCAAAGTCCTTGCCGCCAGCCTGAGTGCGCGTCCCGAGACCCGCAAGCGCTTTGAGCGTGAAGCCCGCGCTCTTTCCAGTCTGTCCCACCCCCACATCTGCACGCTGCATGACATTGGTTGCCAGGACGGCGTCGACTATCTGGTGATGGAGTACCTGGAAGGCGAAACTCTGGAGCAGCGGTTGAACAAAGGTCCGCTGGCCGCAGATCAAGTGCTGCGGTACGGCATAGAGATCACCGACGCCCTGGAAAAAGCTCATCGTCAGAATATGGTGCATCGTGATCTGAAGCCCGGCAACATCATGCTGACCAAGGCCGGGGCGAAGTTACTGGACTTCGGGCTGGCGCGGCTTATTACCCGTCCCGCACCTCTGACCGAAGCCCCATCGCAGCTTGGCACTCAAACCCGGGACAACTCCCTCACCGAAGAAGGAGTGATTCTCGGCACCTTCCAATACATGGCACCAGAGCAACTGGAAGGCAAGGAGGCCGATGCGCGCACTGATATCTTCGCGCTGGGTGCGGTGCTATATGAGATGGTGACGGGCAGGCCCGCCTTCGTGGGAAAAAGCAGAGCCAGCTTGATCGCCGCCGTTCTTTCTTCCGAACCGCCGCCGATCTCGGCCTTGCAACCGCTCACTCCGCCGGCGATGGATCGAGCTGTGAAGGCCTGTCTGGCCAAGGACCCAGACGAGCGTTTTCAAACGGCGCATGACCTGAAGCTCCAACTGGAGTGGATCAATGAAGGCGGATCTCAGGCGGGAGTGGCCGCTCCGGTGGTGGTGCGGAGGAAATTGCGCGAGGCGCTGGCGTGGGGTCTGGTAGCAGTGTTGGCTTTGGTGGTGGCGCTGTTCGCCGTACAGAACTTTCGCCGAACCGAGACCTCTCCTCCGGTCGTCCGCCTGGAGCTTTCCTTTGATCCCGAGCAGTATCCCGAAGTTGACATGCAGGAGTTATCGCCCGATGGCACACGGCTTGCGTTCACGGCAAGGGGTGCACTGTGGGTACGTTCTCTTACATCAGGCACGGACCAGCTACTGCCCGGCACAGATGATGCCCAATGGCCTCTTTGGTCACCCGACGGCCGCTTCCTGGCTTTTTCC
>QIAR01000667.1:2418-5239 GCA_003225595.1 Acidobacteriota bacterium
AAAATCAAGCTGAGCGGAGGCCCGCCGGAAGTTTTGTGCGACGGAGTCGGCCCGGGAAGTTGGAGCCGCGACGGTGTCCTCATCGTCCTGCTCAGTTTCAATGGTCCTCTCTATCGGGTTTCCGCCGATGGAGGTACTCCCGTTCCCGTCACAAGGCTGGATAAGTCACGCAATGAAACTGCCCACTATTGGCCAAGCTTTTTGCCCGATGGACGCCACTTTCTCTACTTGGCAATGCATCCGCCCGCAAACGCGGGCGGCGGCGGCGGTGAAGTGTACGTGGGAGACCTCCAATCTATAGACTCGCGGCAACTGCTGCTTCACGTCGTGTCAAGGGCAGAATATGTGGAGCCTGGCTACCTCCTGTTTGTCCGCGACGGCTCACTCATGGCGGTCCCGTTTGACGCCAGCCACCGGCGGTTGAGCGGTGAAGCGATGCGTATCGCCGACGATGTGAATTACAACAAGGTGTACGGCTATGCGGGTTTCACGGTTTCGCAGAACGGCGTTCTGGCCTACTTCAATCCCCTCAGCCGGGGCCGTTTAACCTTGTTCGACCGGGGCGGGAGAGTGCTAAGTACTATCGGAGAATTCGCCTATTTCGCCGCACCCCGTCTATCCCCGCACGGAGACAGGCTAGCAGTCTTGCGCGGGGACTCGCTAGAGGCTGGCGACTCTGACGTTTGGGTCTATGATCTAACCAGGGGTGGCGTGGAGACACGGGTAACTTCTGACCGTACTCCTCACTTGTTTCCGACATGGTCCCCTGTCGGAGACAGGATCGCCTTCGCCTCCACCCGCGACAGCTCCTGGGGCATCTACGTGCGTTCCCTAATGACCGACCAGGAGGAACTTCTCTACAAATCGCCTTCGAAAATCACACGCGTAGAAGACTGGTCGCCGGACGGACGCTATCTGCTGTATCAGACCCAGATGGAGAGCCGGGACCTCTACGCGCTGGATCTCAAGAATGGAAACAAGCCGATCCCCGTGGTGCACGGCCCCAGCTGGGAAGGCAAGGGACAGATCTCGCCGGACGGCCGTTGGATCGCTTACGTGTCCGACGAATCTGGGCGGACTGAGGTCTATGTCCGGCCCTTCCTGCGCAGCGGAGAAAAGGTGCGGGTGTCGCTGGTCAGCGGGGACGAACCTCGCTGGCGTAGAGATGGCAAAGAAATCGTCTATGTGGGTGAGCAGTCTTTTTTGTTCGCTGCGCCGGTCACAACCTCGCCCACGTTTACGGCGGGAACGCCGCAAAAACTGTTTACGTTCAAGATCGGAGGAGGGCTGGGAGTCGGTCACGACGTCTCGCAAGATGGCAAGAAGATTCTGGTGATTGTCGCGGAAAAAGCGTCTGGTCCGTCTTATCACGTCATCGTCAACTGGCCGGCTGCCCTCAAACAATAGCGACGCGTATCGAGGTCCGGGTGCTAGCTAGTTGCCCGTCACTATTTGTTGTGGCCTAACGCGGCGTCCCAGTTCAGCACCACTGTTTGGAGCCCGAACAACTGCCCCACCTGCTCATTGACCAGGAGTTTGTCTTTACCAAGAACTTCGTATTCAGAATCTTTGGACAAGGAAAATAGAGCGCGACGAGTAACCACTCCCAGCAATGGCAGCATAAACGATAGTCCTACCGTCCGGGCTCCAGACACCGATATCGTCAGATATAGTCGATTCGACGCTGAATCTTTCCCAGTTCTTAGGTTGGAGGTCATAAAACCGATGCTCTTAGAAGCGGGCCAAAGCTTGGGGATCTTTGGTGCGTGCCATGTTAGGGGTGAAGTTGGAGCAAGTCAACGCGAAGCTCGGTCATGCAGCGGGAGGGTCACAGCCGTGCTCATTTCAGCTTCGTGTACTCCGCCTTGGCCTCCTTCAGGATGGGGATGTCGGGATCGGCATCTTTCCAGAGGGTAAGAAAGTCTTGATAGGCGACGCGGGCTTTCGTGGTGTCGCCTTGGAGAGCGTAGGCACGACCTAGTCCGACATGCGCGAGTGCCCCCAGCGGGAAATTTAGGATGATACCGCGATGATTGAGGAATTTCTGGAACTCGGCAGCGGCTGCGGTGCCGTTGTGGGCTGCTAAGTAGGCTTGGCCCCGCAGGTACACAGGGTACAAAGTGCCCTCTTGCGTCGGTGGTGGCTCTCCCAGTTCGTAGGGAGCAGCGGCTTCCAGAAATACCAGAGCCTGAGCTGAATTGGCACCGTTGAGTTCAATGGCTGCCTTGAGTGTGGATAGCCAGTACAGCTTGAGCACTGTATTCAACGGGTCGCTCTTTTCCAGGGCCTGAACCATTGCCTTTGCCCGGGCGGCATCGCCCACCCGAGCCAGCGTGAGGGCTGCCAGCACTTTCACATCCCGGCCTGGAGCCAAGGCCAGCGCTGCCGTCACGCCTTGTTTCGCCACTGCAACGTTGCCGAACTCCGCCTCGCGCAGGGCGGCAGTCACCTGCCACAGCGCAGCCGTCTCCTTGGAGTCGGCGCGGACCGCCGAATCCACCGCACGCCGAGAGAAGTCGCGTGCTTTCGCCAGGCGGCCATAACATGCCTCCGTATCCGACTGGGCTGAGAGCAGCGGGTCTTCGGCTCCTGGCTTTCCTGCTCCCCAGTACGCAGGCCGGCTTCCAACACGGCTGGATCTTCGATTCCAACATCCTGTGGAGGGAACCTTACCCCTTGCTCACGCTGCTTGCCTCCAGCAGTCAGAAGATGAGGTTGGACACTTGTTACTAGTCGCAACTGCCTGCGTGGAAGCGTTACCGCTTCGTCATCTCAGTGTCCAACTCCTTAAAGAATCTCCTGATAGACGGTAGGCAATCCA
>QIAR01000668.1 GCA_003225595.1 Acidobacteriota bacterium
CTCCTCGACGTTGCCGGAATCGAGCATCATCAGATCGGCCAGTTCGTCAATGATGATGACAATGTGTGGCAGGGGGCGCTCATCGGAATTTTCACCGAACAGGTTGAGTGACGGGTCCTCATCAAAGAGCTTGTTGTACTGATCGATATTTCGCACGCCCTTTTCTGCCAGCAGCTTCAGGCGCCGCTCCATCTCACGGACCACGTTGCGCAGAGCATTGGCGGCCAGTTTCGGCTCGGTGATGATGGGCGTGTACAGGTGCGGCACGCCTTCGTAATTGCCCAGCTCCAGGCGCTTGGGATCCACCAGGATGAGGCGAACTTGCTCAGGCGTCGACTTGTATAAAATCGACATGATCATGGCATTGATGGCCACGCTCTTGCCGGAGCCCGTGGATCCCGCAATCAGCAAGTGCGGCATGCCGGACAGGTCGGCCACCACGATCCGTCCGTTGATGTCTTTCCCCAGAGCTAGAGTGAGCTTTGATTTCGACCCGATGAATTCCTGCGACTCGATGTTCTCGCGCAGCCAGATGATCTCGCGCTCGCGGTTCGGCACCTGGATGCCAACTGTCGATTTGCCTGCCATGCGCTCGATCAGGATGCTCTCGGCTTTTAATGCGAGGCATAGATCATCGGTGAGGTTTGTTATGCGAGTGTACTTGATTCCCGCTTCTGGCTTGAATTCGAAAGTCGTAACCACTGGTCCGGGATTGATCTGCGTCACTTGCCCGTGCACTTCAAACTCAGCGTATTTCTCGGTCAACACATGCGCCAGCAGCTTGAGCTCTTCGGCATCGATCGCCTGCTGTTCATCCGGACGGTGCAGCAGGCTGCTGGGCGGGAGCTTGTAACTGCCCGCGATGCGCGGCATGGTGGTCTTGGCTTTCTGGCTGCTATCGGCGCGTTCCGTGACCTCTGGGACGACCGTCGGCGGCTCGGGCCCTAACGTTAGTGCTGCTGCGGCTGCGGACACACTCGCCATATGCTCGTAGCCCTCCACGCCGGTCATACGCTCAATCCCAGTGCGAAGAGGCGTTTGAGCCGAGGGATAAGCTGGTGCCAGGGTTGGCTTATCCTGAAATTGCGTTGCGACCGCCGGTCGGGCGGCGCGCCTCTTTTCCAACTCCTTCTGCATCTTCTTTTTCGCTCGGCCTTCCTGCCAGTCTTTCCATTTGTCCCAGAGAACGAACGCGAAGGCAAAACGCGTGGGCACCCATACCTGCAGAGAAGAGAACGAAAATGCCGTCGAGAGATATAGCGCCACCGCCAGCACGCTTGCGCAGACAATATATGCACCGGCAAGGTTGAAGTAATGGATGAGGCCGTCTCCCACAATGCGGCCCAGCAGGCCTTCCAGCGGGATCACACCATACCAGCGCAACTGTCCGGGAAATAACGCGAGCAGCGCGGGGATGAATATAAGTAGCCAGATCGCGCCCAGACTTTTGGCCACCGGTGACTGAACTTTACGCGAACGGAACCAGCGCCCGCCGAGGAGGAACGAAAAGATCGGCAGGAGGAATGCCCCGATTCCGAAGCACTGCAAGAGCAGATCTGCGAAAACGGCTCCGACAAGGCCAATCCAGTTGCGTGCCGCCCGCGAACCGGTCAACACGGAGGCACTATTTAGCGAAGGATCAAGCGGAGAATAGGATGCCAGCGCGAGGAAAAGGAGGAGCGCGGAGACACACAACAGAAAACCGACCAACTCATTGAGTCGGCGGTTGTTAGTCGGGACGAAGATGCGCGTAAAAAACTTCATGTAGGCGTCTTCCGCACCGTTGCTGAGGGCAAACGACACCCCTACCCCAATGCCTGAAGTACGCCAGAGCCAAACGATTATGCCAAGAATGGCGCGCCGCGACAATCAAGGATTTCCACTGCTTGGTATCGAGTTAGTTTCCGGCGAAAGCCGAGCAAAAGCGTGCAAAAATGGTGTTTGGGATATCGCGCCTTCGGGGTCTGGGTGCGAACTAGCCCCGCAGGGGGCAGAATGGGGAAGGCCGGCACGGATTTCGCGGGACACCTACCGAGGGGTTTTATCTAGTTGTTTCAGCTTCTGTTCGGCGTTGGTCCTGATTGCCTTCCGACGCTGCTCGTTGTCCTTCGTATCACCGGCGAGAAGACCCAGAGCTTTCTGGGCGTTTTCACGCGCCAGATCATTCTGACCGTCCGCCAGATAGGCATCGGATAGGCTGTCGTAAACATTCGGCGAGTTCGGATAGGCCGTGGCATTCAGCTTCATGATCTCGACCGCGCCCTTCGTATCTCCGCTTTGCAGGTGCTCGTAACCCAACAAGTTGACGACGCCTTCCGAGAACAGAACTGCTTGGGGATCCCGTTGACGGGTCTCCCCCAACACACTCGCGGCCTTACTTGCACCGCCGGGCTGGTCAATGAGCTCCAGAGCATGGACTGTTTCGGGCGCAAGTGGAGTCCCGTTCGTCTTCGGTGCACTCCCGGGTTTTTTCAGCAAGGTGATCCCGAACCAGTCCACGATCATGCCCGGCAACTCTTTGTGAGCTGCGAACATTTCCACGCCGTGGCCTCCCACCGCATAACGCTCGAAACGATTGTCCGGGTTCGGCGAGAGGCTAAACAGCCAGCGCATGGTCTCGACCACGCCGCCGCCGACATCG
>QIAR01000697.1 GCA_003225595.1 Acidobacteriota bacterium
AACCGCACCCGCGACCTCGCCAAGGTAGGCCAGGTGGCGATTGGGACGTCTGAAATGGGTCAAAAAGTAGCGGCGTCTGTCACCGAAATAGCTCAAAGGCGCAGCCAGAACGAGACCGCAGGAGAAGGAGTTGCATAAGCAATGTTGCGCGGGCCATACCCTGGCACCTAAGTACGATTTTTCACAGCTTCCAGAGGCAAATTTTTCCATTAGAATCTTGTTACCCACAAAATTCTCTCTCCGCGGCACGGAAAGGCCTCTATGCTTTCCAAGTGCGCCAACCCGTCGTGCTCGGCACGATTTCGCTATTTGCATACTGGCCAGCTTTTTCGCATCGAAAGACCGTTAGAAGGGAGAACGTCTAACGGTTCTGAACTTGAGGAAAGGCTGACAGCCAAAAAGGGTCCGAGACACGTCGAGTTTTTCTGGCTGTGTGACGAGTGTTCGGAATTGATGACCCTGACATTCGAAAATGGCGCGGTTAACGTAAGGCAACGGGCTCGCGTGCACAGTGCGGCATCATGAAGTGGTCGCTGGTGTTGGCGGAGTCGCGACGTACTTTCCACTGAACGCGTACCAGCGAATTTTCAACATCTCAGCGAACATCCGGATACCGTCCCGCAGCGGGCTGATGCGGGTACCCTCACTGTGGGCCCATTTCACCGGCACTTCGGCAACCTTGAATCCAAATTTGTTGGCCAGGAATAGCAGTTCAGGATCGAACCCCCAGCGTTCAATCCTTTGTAAGGGAAAGATGGTTTGTGCGGCTCGCCGGGTAAATGCCTTGAATCCGCACTGCGTATCGCTGTACTTCAGTCCCAGGGTGACCCTCAACATCACGTTGAAAACACGTCCAAACAATTGGCGGTATAACGGCTGGCGCTCTGTCTGCAACTCGCTGCGCAACCAGCGGGAGCCGATAGCGATATCTGCGCCTGCCGAGATGGCGTTCACGAGCTTGGAAGCTTCCTCGATGGGTGACGACAAATCAGCGTCGCTGAAGAGGAGGATCTCGCCATGCGCGTTGAGCATTCCGTTCCGCACGCTATAGCCTTTACCGCGGTTTCCAGGATTCTCGATTAAACGGAGCGCCGGATTTCGTTCAGCACAGCGCACGATTTCTGCCGTGCTATCGCGCGACCCGTCGTTCACTACGATCACTTCCGCATTCCATCCCCTCTGGGCGATGTACGCGAGAACTTTCTCCAGAGTGGCGCTAATACGCGCACTCTCGTTGTAAGCGGGGATGACGATGCTGTAGGTGGGTGAGGGCAAGCAGTTCTCAGTTCTCAGTTCTCAGTTCTCGGTTCTCGGTTCTCGGTTTTCGGTCTCAGTTTTCGGTTCTCAGTCCCGGGAATCGCCAAACAGTAAGTTTCAATGCCAGAGCCCGGGAAGTCAAAACAGGCAGACGATTTTGCCGGTGCACTCGTGGAGGGTAACTGAGGCCCGCGAACTGAGAACTGATTTAAGCCACTTGCCGATGTTTCTTCAGCATGGAAAAAAACTCACGTACCAGTTCTTCGTCCCAGAGCCCGGCTCGGGCTTCTTCGCGCATGGTGACGGCTGACTGGTCGTGGGTTCGGGCGGGTTTGTAAGGACGGGCGGTCCGCAAAGCGTCATAGACATCGACCACCTGCAGAATTCGCGGCAGCAAAGGGATTTCCCCTCTATGCAGGCCATCAGGATAGCCACTGCCGTCAGAATGCTCGTGATGATGCCGAATAATCGGCAGCACCAGGCGCAACGACTTCAATGGTTTGCAGATGTTCTCCCCGGTCGCGGGATGCTTCTTCATCACCTGCCATTCTTCCAGGGTGAGATTGCTGCCTTTTTTCAAAATTTCATCAGGGACCGCGATCTTGCCCAGGTCATGCAGGTATCCTCCGCGCCGCAAGGCCACGATAGATTCGTCATTCATGCCGATATATCGTCCCAAAGCAGCAGCATGATTGGCCAGCCGTTCGCAGTGACCTTCGGTATAGGGATCACGCGCCTCGACACTCAGGCCCAAAGTGCATAGCACGGATTCTGCCGTCTCCAGTTCATCTGTGAATTCCTTTAATTTCAGCAGCGACTTGACACGGGCAAACAATTCTTCTGGAAAGATCGGTTTGATAAGGAAATCATCAGCGCCCGCTTCAATGCCGCGCAGCCGGTCCTGACGATCACTCAGGCCAGTGATCATTACGACGGGAATCAATCGTGTGGCGGAATCCTCTTTAATCTCACGGCACAGTTCGTAGCCTGATTTCCCGGGCATTACCACATCCAGCAGGATCAAATCCGGAGGATCGCGCCGAATTTCGGCTTCCGCATCGCCTGCATGTTGAACAGCTACAGCAAGATAGCCGCGGCTGGAGAGCAGTTCGCTCATTAGTGCCGCGCCATCGGCATTGTCGTCCACCACTAGGATCCGCGGAGCGCGGCGGTGGACCAGGACCTCGCCTATCCCCTTGTAAGAGTGGAGCTTCGAGGAAAACGCTGTCCGGGAATGCGCGGTCGAATTCATTGGCCCACACTTGCTTTGAATCGGTTATTGTAATGGATTTTCGTTCTTGGCAAGAGACTCACCTTCTTGAGCATAACGTTCTTCTTGCCGAGATTCTATGGCACGTAAGTGGCCGATCCTGGGGTGCAGGCCTGGTGAACTACACCATCGGCGGAACGAAACCCGCCTGTTTTTCCCATTTGAGAACTCCAAAACGACGGCTGTGTTGCCTGATCTTGCAGCGTACGCGTGCTTGTGCCTAGGCTGATTGCATGCAACCTGTTTCCTCCATTTCTCTCTTTTT
>QIAR01000690.1 GCA_003225595.1 Acidobacteriota bacterium
TTTGGCCACTTCCGAGTACAAATCAAGAATGATCGAGATCCCCTGGTCGCCGATGGCATGGGTGCAAAGTTGAAGACCAGCAGCGTCGGCCTTCATCATCCGATCGCGCATGAGAGAGAGCGTTTGCATTTCATCGGAAAGCAAGCCGTGATTATTGGGCTGATCGGTGAACGGCTCGAAAAAATAGGCCGTGGCGGAACCGAGTGAACCGTCGGCGTATCCCTTCAACGCACCGATTCGCAGATAGGGTCCCCCAAAGGCGTGGCGAATACCGATCTTTACTTGATCGTCAACCTGCGTGATGAGCGGTGCAGCATAGATACGGGTCGTCAGTTCTCCACGATCGAGCAGCTCAGAATAAACTGCAATATCGGCATATTCCGGATTCATATCCTGCACACTGGTGACGCCGAGCGATGCCGCATGGGCGAGCGCACGTTTAACTGCGTGCAGGCGCTGCTCATGGGAAAGTGGCGGGATGATTTTGTTGACATAGTCCATGGCAGCGTCTTTCAGAGCGCCGGTGGGATTGCCCTGCGGATCGCGGACGATGGTTCCGCCGGGTGGGTCTGGGGTTTTGGCCGTGACCCCTGCCATGCGCAGCGCCACAGAGTTGGCCAACGCCATGTGGCCGTCGTATCGATTCACGAATACCGGCAATTCGGGGGTTACGGGATCGATGAGCTCTTTGGTCGGGAGTTGGGGCGGGTTCCACTTGGTTTCGTCCCAATCGCCGCCAAGAATCCACTCGTCCTTCTTTGTATTTTTGGCACGCTTGCCAATGCGACGGGCGAATTCTTCCGGGCTTGTCGCATCGTTCAACTGAACACTATCGAGCTGCGATCCTCCGCTCACGAAGTGGACGTGAGCATCGTTGAAGCCCGGCAGAAGCGGTTTGCCGCCGGCATCGATGACGCGAGTCTTCGGACCACGCCAGGCAGCGACCTCCGCATTAGATCCGACGGCTACTATTCGATCACCGAGCACGGCGACGGCTTGGGCCGTGGGGAGTGATTTGTCTACGGTCCAGACCTTAGCGTTGGTGACGATCAGGTCCGCGGCGGGATTGGTTTGGGCGTGAGCGGATTCCGTTGCCCCGAGCCCGCAAAGCAACAGAAGAGTGGGGAGGAGTGTCGTTTTGCTCATTGAATTCTCGTATTTCGGGCCGCTTGCCAGCAGCAGACAGGTCTTTCGCGGTGACTAACGATAAATCACCTTTGTCCCCACTTCAGCTTCGTCCGCAGCACATCGAAGAAAGTCTTCTTCAGGCGCAGCAGGTTGACCTTGTATTCGGATTTCCGGCAGCAGACGCGGTCACCATCGTCTACTGGCATTCCGACCTGTCCATCCACACTCAAATAAGCTTCCTCTTCGCCCGTCCTCAGCACAATGTCGATCTCCGCCGAATCTCGAACCACCAATGCACGATGGGTAAGCGAGTGCGGAGAAACGGGCGTGACCACGAAGGCATCCACCGAGGGCGTGAGAATGGGGCCTCCAGCAGCCAGCGAGTACGCAGTTGAGCCTGTTGGCGTGGAGACGATCAGTCCGTCCGCCCGGTAGCTGGAGACGAAAACCTGGTCGATGTAGAGATCGAAATGGTTCAAGCGCGCAATCGCGCTCTTGCTCACCACCACATCATTGAGCGCATGGTAGTTTGCGACGCAGCTCCCCGCGCGTAGGAGCTGGCACTGCACCATGGAACGGGTTTCCACGCGGCAAGAGTTGCTCTCGAGCGCCTCCAAAGTAGGATAGAGTTCCGAGAGAGGAACTTCTGTAAGAAAGCCGAGCGATCCCAGATTCACTGCCAGTAACGGTGTTCCAGCCTTAGCTACAACTCGCGCCGCGGATAAGAGAGTGCCATCACCGCCCAAGACAACCGCGAAGTCGAGCGGTCGCGATGCCATTTCCGAACGTGCAACGCTCTCGAAACCTTTCGCATAGGCCGAAGTCTCACGGTCAACCACAACCTGGTAGTCGTGACTTCGAAACCACTCCAGGAGTTCTGGTACAACCCGTGCCAGCTCGGGCTTGCTCGGCTTGGACATGATGGCGGCCAACTTGGGCCGCCCAGGCGATAAACGGAAGTTATCCATGCTGAAAACGGAATTGTACACAGTTGAGGAAGCAATGTTCCTCTTGCGATTGTCGATTGTTGGTTCTTCGAGAGATTATCAATGGGTTTTGTGGGTCGCCTGCACTCCATCCATGAAAGTCGCTTCTAGTCCTTGGTCGCAGCCGCTAATTCTAGAATATCCCGTACAGCAAGAGCTCGCGGTTCCCTTCTGTACCCAGGATGGGCGACTCGATGAAGTCGGTGCGCCGACAACCCAGATCCAGAAGCGCGTGCCGTACCTTTTCGACGGCGGCCAACTGAGCTGATTCGTCGTGCACAATTCCACCCTTGCCGACCTGCGCGCGGCCGGCTTCGAATTGTGGCTTCACCAGCACGATAACCTGGCGCCCCAGACGTTCTGCCGCGACCGGCGGAAACGCGGCGTTCACGACGGCCGCGAGGACGAGAGTTGCCGAAATGAAAGAAACATCCATCACGACGAGAGCGACCGATTCCCCAACGTCCTCACGCTTCAAGTAGCGAGCGTTTGTCTTTTCTAGCAGCCGAACGCGGCGATCCTGGCGAAGCCGGTAGTCCATCTGCCCATAACCAGTGTCGATCGCGATAACCCGCGCCGCACCGTGCTGTAACAAGCAGTCCGTA
>QIAR01000691.1 GCA_003225595.1 Acidobacteriota bacterium
GGCCGAGAGCGCCGCTCGCTGCGCGGAGATGCTGGCTGAAGCGCTCGGCGGCGGTGGGGGTCGGTCGAGAAGTTTCGCAGAGACGGCTGGGGTCGGCCTTGGCCGGTTGGCGTGGAAATGCTGTGCTACATGCTTTCGCACGAAGCCCACCATCGCGGGCAGGTATGTATGCTCGCGCATCAGCTCGGATTCCCGTTGCCGAACAATGTGGCGTACGGGATGTGGAATTGGGAAAAGCTCGTGGAAAGAGTGTGGGGCGCTTCGCGGCCCCGGCTACGATTCTTAAGGAATCGCTCAAGAGAAAAAGGGCATGGTTTGCGGCGGCACTATGTTCCTCAACCCCAGGTTAGCGTCCAAAGAACGGACGCGAACTCGGGGCACCGGGCTTGAGGGAACGTTCCCTCACTCCACGCAGCGACTCACGCCCGCGCCGACTTCACATCCGTCCGCGAGAAGTCTTGTCCTTTGAACAAAAGCGGCTCTCCTTTGGCTTTCGCCAGCGCATAGGAGAAGCAATCTCCAAAATTCAGTTTGGCGGGGTGGCCGCTCGTTTTACCGAAGTCGCGATAGGCTTGGCGCGCTATACGAGCTTGCGCTTCGGTGACCGGCTCAATCGCGATTTGCGCTTCCTCGATCAATTCATCAAAACGGCGGCTGGCCACCGGATCTTTGCTGCCATCAATCACCGCGCCGGCTTCCACATAACTCACGGCCGAAATACGACGCTGCGCGGCGCGCTCAATGACTTTGGCGAACTCGGACGCTTCCGCTTCCAAGCGGAGAATGGCGATCAGAGCGGAAGTGTCCAGAATCATTTCGGCAGCCCTTTTTCGTCATAGAGAAGGTCGCCATGATCGCCCGAGCGAAACGGTTCCTTCAGACGCGTGGCGCAGTCCCGTCCGATTTCGAGCAGTCGATCGGAGAGCTTGGCAGCACGTTGGTCCTTCACCCTTTTGAGCCGTTCTCGGACCGCTTCAGTGACCGCTTCGGTCATGCTCTCTCCTGTCATCCGAGCCAGCTGCTGGGCGAGTTTGTGGGCGTCTTTGTTCTTGATGTTCAGGCTCATATGTAGATATTCTACCATATACTTCTACCACTCTACCATAATAGATTCCCGACGGCCGGGAAGTATCATAGGTTGCGGAGAAGGGAGCCGTGACCACGCGTCAACGCACCAATCGTCAACCCCAGGTTCACACTCAACTCGGCCGAGCCGCAGTCCAGGTCTTTGCCGCCAGTGATCGCATGAACCAGGTTCTTATCGAACATCTTGACCCTGCCGTCTGGAGAGCCAATCCGCCCGGCAAAAACAAAGTCCGCACCATTGCGGCGATCTTCACGCACATGCACAATGTCCGCTGCAAGTGGGTCAGGCTTACAGTTCCGCACCTGAAGGTTACGCGACAGCTCAACCGCGCGCACTGCACGCCGCCGCAGGTCCTGGCTGTGATGGAGAATTCGCTGCTGGCAGGCGACGTTTCCAAACAGACGCACGATACAATCAGCAAACAATTGCAGGACCCGCAGATTAGTCGGCGGCGGATGGACGATCCGGCGCGTCGGCCAAACCTGGGCGCAATCGCCGGGCTGATCCTGGGTTCGCCAGAATTTCAGAGAAGGTAGTCGATCGATCTCGGGAGTGTCGCTACTTTTGGCTGGAGCAGCGCTTTTTAGGCGAAGCAGGTCCTTGGGTGGAGCAGCACCTTTTGACGGCGCCGCTTTTTTGGTTGGCGCAGCTTTTTGTGTGAAATAGGTTTTTTGGGTGGAGCAGCTTTTTTGGCGGGCGCAGCGCTTTCTGGGTGGAGTAGGGTTTTGGGTGGAGCAGCGCTTTAGCGCTGCATAGACTCTGCATCTTATCGCAATCGGCTTTAGCCGCTGAGGGGTGAAACTTCATCAATGCTGCGGGAGCCACCGTGGGAAGGGCATGGCTTAGCCATGCCGTAAAGGTTGTTTAAGAATCGGCTTCAGCCGCTGAGGAGCTGCTTATGGCAATTACGCGACGCATATTTTTGAGGAACAGCGCGCTTGCCATCGTGGGCACGGCCGCTATACCGGCTTTCCTCACTCGCGCCGCATACGGCACAGAGGAACCCGGAACGAAGAACAAACGCCTGGTCGTAATCTTCCAGCGCGGCGCCGCGGACGGTCTGAACATCGTCGTGCCCCACGGCGAGCCGACCTACTACGCCATGCGCCCAACCATCAACATCCCGCGAAACTCGGTGATTGATCTCGACGGCTTCTTCGGCCTGCATCCGTCCGTGTCAGCGTTTCAGCCCCTGTGGCAGCAGCGTCACCTGGCTATCGTCCACGCTGCCGGCTCGCCTGATCCCACACGCTCGCACTTCGACGCACAGGATTTCATGGAATCGGGTACGCCCGGGATGAAGGCCACCTCTGATGGGTGGCTGAACCGCGCTCTTCATTCTCTCCCGCCACCGAAATCCGCATTCCGCGC
>QIAR01000661.1:0-2151 GCA_003225595.1 Acidobacteriota bacterium
GGCGGCGGGCTATGGTGGCCCAATCATAGCGTTTTCCGCCTGCGATTTGGGAGTCGAAGACCCCGACGAGAGCACTTGCGATGTTCTCGTGCTCATCAAGTTGGAAGACGACCTTGTCGCTGTCCACGACCCAGTCGAGATCCCGCCACACTTCGCAGCCGTAGAGTTTCTTCGGCCGTTTTTCCGGCGGCAACTCTCGGATGGCGTCAATTGTACGCAATGCCACGCCGATGTGTGTGTCATGCTTGTCGGCGAGATTATGGGTATAGATAATCTCCGGTTGGGCTGCCGCGATTAGCGACCTCAGGTCATTTTTGGGCCCGGAACTTCTGGAACTCTTTACCGCGGAACTCGGGTGATCTAAAAGCGCAACGGCAGAGTAGTCGCCAACGAAGGCGGCTTTCTTCTGCTCGATCCGGCGAACTACCTGCATCTGCTCATCCGTATATTGCGCGTAAAGCCCATCGCGGGGGCTGCCGGCACCATTCGTGACAATGACCGCCATGAACCATTTGTCAGGGTTGCCGAAGCCAGCGAGGATACCTTCAAGCGCCATGATCTCGATGTCATCCTGGTGCGCCGCGATACCCATGTGTGTCACGCGCTCCAGCGCCGTCGTCTCGCTTACTCCGTCCGGAACCCAGATTTCAGCTTTGTCTTCGCTCAATTTCATTACTTGTCTCCTTGGATAGCCGGGAGGCTGGCAGCAGCAATGGACTGGCCGACGCGGCGGTTCTTTTCATCAGGAAGCGCTATCGAGACTGCGGAAGCAATTTCCGGGAATTCGGCGCGCAGCACTTCAACGGCCTGGTTGAGAATGATGTCGCCGCCCGGACCTGTCGTCACGCGACCCAGAATCAGCACGTGCTTGAGCTCGTAGAAATCGGCGTAGTGCGCGATACCATAGCCGACGTACGTGCCAATCGTTTCATAGACTTTGGCCGCCAGCGGGTCGCCTCCCTCTATCTTCTTCTGCAACATGATCAGCCTTTCCGGCAGGCCGAGCCCCTCTGGGAACTGTATGCCCGAGCTTGAGGCCACGCGGTTGGTAGCCTGTTGAGAGAAGTACTGAGCGCCGCAGCAATCGCCCGACCACTCATCGATCGGCCCATTGGGACTGTAATCGACCGGCGCGAACGCGAGCTCGTTCAGCCAGCCGGTGATGTTGCCTTCGCGGTTTACGTAGCCAGCCGCCTGGCTTGAGCCCAGCGCGACCCCAAGCACAGGGTTTTCTCCGAGTGACATCGATCCGGCAAGAGCGGTGACTTCGCCATCGTTAACCACTTCCATGGGCACGCCTAGTTCATCCCGAATTCGTAGGAAGAGCGGCGCAATTTTCTCCGCAAACTGCTCCGGGGGCACACCGCGATAAAGTGAGCCGACGCGTACGCGGTTATTGATATACACTCCGGCAGCGCTGCCACCCACGGCATCAAGCCGGGGCAGATGTGCAGCCGCCCGGCGGACGGAATCCATAACACCTTGATAGTGATAATCGGGGTCGCTGGCGTTGCGCGGATCCCAGATCACTTCCTCACTGAATACAGGTTCGCCGTTGATAACCGCGCTAGCCTTGCGGTCGCTTGCACCCAGGTCGAAGCCTACGCGGTAACCATCCAGATGGCGACCGAGAGGTATGGTAACTTCTTTGGCCTGCGGAACCGACTCGGAACTCGTCACAAGCACCTCAAATGGGCGCTCGTAGACCGTGCCCATGAATTCGTAATCGAATTTGCGTGCACCTGTGGGCGAGTAGACCGCCTTAATGTGGTGGCCGATCTCGGCAGGGCCACCGACCTGCAGTTTCCACCCGCCTCGCTGCCAAAGCAGGAACTTCACGATACGTTCTACGTGGAGAAGCGTGGCTGTGAGATGGCCAGCCGATGGCGTGAGGACCGAAGTGCAGAACGTCGAAATGGAGCCGTCGCCACGCTCCAGTGCCAGCCGAAGCGGCACGCCTCCGGAAGCTGAGACCAGTGCACGATATTCCCGCGTGAACAACGAAGCTGGCAGGAAACCTGGATCAAGCGGTGCGATGATTGCCGGATTAACCTCTATCTCGCCGACTTGTAGACTCATCGTGCTCTCTTGTAGTTATTTTGTGTCTGCCCCGGCCTTCAGTTGGCGAGAGCCTGGGCAGACCGCTTGGGA
>QIAR01000661.1:2287-5063 GCA_003225595.1 Acidobacteriota bacterium
GCAACGCAAGGCTCAGAGGTGTGACGCGTTTTTGGCTCGCTCAGCGCGGAGAAATGGTAGGCGCGCAGCGCCGTAAAGCCCGGCATCGCTGCCCAGCAAAGCGCGAGTGATGATTGTCTGCTGCGACTTGGGCGCAGGTCGCTGCGACATCCCCTCCGCAGCCCCCACCGGCTCAGCCCCAGTCTCGGGAGCGGTGGCAGCATAGACCATGGAGCGCTTGCGCGCTTCCTCAAACATCATGGGAGCGAAGGCCTCCCAGGAATTCGATACTCCACCGCCAACCACGTACATCTGAAAGTTGAACGTGTTAACCAGGTCGGCCATCAGAATGCCGAGCGCCCAACCAACTTTTCGAAAGATCGCCTTTGCCGGTTCATCGCCTTGCAGCGCGAGATTGAAGATGCTCTTTGCGCTGAATTCAACATCTCTGCCGGACGCCAGCTTGCTCAATTCCTCTGCGCCGGATGCGATCGCCTCCTTAGCCATCCGGACCACTCCTGTTGCTGATGCAAACTGTTCCACACAGCCCGAGTTGCCGCAATTGCACTTGGGGCCATTGGGGTCGATGGTGATGTGGCCCAGCTCGCCCGCCATCCCGGTCATGCCGTCCCAGACGTCGCCGCGCAAAACGATGCCTCCGCCTACACCCGTGCCGAGTGTGACGATGCACATATCATCCACGTCACGAGCTGCACCCAGCCAGTTCTCGCCCAGGGCAGCCGCATTCGCATCATTTTCCAGGATGACGGGCGCCTGGAGTCGGCGCTCGATTTCTTCTTTAACAGGATAATCGTGCCAATCGGGAAGGTTCGGCGACTTGCGCAGCATGCCCGTCCGCTTGTTGATAATACCGGGCACGCCGATACCGACGCCGCATAGAATGCCCTTGTCCTGCAAATGGAACGAGACACTCTTGATGGCGTCGCACATTTCCTGGATTACGAAATCGCGTCCGCGAGTCACCTGCGTTCCCGTCGTAAGTTTCTCGAGGAGATTTCCGCTGGAGTCCACGGCGGAAATCCGCAGGTTCGTACCGCCAAGATCAACTCCTATCGCGAATGGGGCCATGGCTAAGATACCGGTCGCTGAAAAGTTACTTTTCTACAACAGCATTTCTGTAGAGATAGAGCTTGCTGCGTTTTCCCGATAATTCGGGAGTCTCATCGCACTGGCGCTTTCTCCATCACTTGGCGAAAAGCTCTCAGGAAAGTCTGGTTCTGCTCGGGCGTGCCGACGGTCACACGGATTGCTGTCGGGGCGCCCCAGGGACCAAGTGGCCGAATGATAACTCCTTCCGCCTGCAGCCGTTTGGCGACTGAAGCTGCATCCTCCCCAAGTTCACAGTAAAGAAAGTTCGCCCACGTAGGGACCACGCGATATCCCAGCGCAGAAATGCCCTCGCTCAGCAGTTTCGATTGCTCCGCGTTGTTCTCCAGAGCCTTATGTATGTGCGCCTCATCCCCGAGAGCCGCGAGTGCCGCCGCTTGTGCCACAACAGAAACAGAGAACGTGGTGCGCATACGGGCAAAATATTTCATCATCTCAGCCGGCCCTAATCCATAGCCTACGCGCACACCAGCCAGCCCATGCACTTTGGAGAAAGTGCGCAGTACCACCACATTGCGAGCCTGACGCACGTAATCGAGCGAATGGGAATATTCCACGCCGCGTGCAGCGGCAAAATGTTGCGCAAAATCGTAATAAGCTTCGTCTAGAACAACAATGACGCTGGGCGGGATATGGGCAAGAAACCGGTCGAGAGCAGCAGCATCGACGAGAGTCCCGGTAGGGTTATTGGGATTCGCCAGGAAAACGATACGTGTGTTCGGGTCAATGGCACTGGTGATGGCGTCCAGATAGAATCCATCATCGCGCATGGGAACTTCGACCAGGCGTCCTCCGGCTGCTTTGGTTGCAATACGATAAATGACAAATGAGCGCTCGCTCGTGATTGCATTGAGTCCGGGCGCGAGCAAAGTGCGAGAGATGATGCCCAGGAGTGAAGTGGAACCTGCGGTTACGAGCACGTCCTCGGGCGGCAGCTTGTGATGTTCGGCAATCTTTTGGCGCAGCTCGGAAATGTCGTGGTCGGGATAGAAATTGCATTCTCCCAAAACCGCCTGCATAGCTTCGATTGCCAACGGCGAAGGGCCGAACGGGTTTTCATTGGACGCCATCTTGATGCAGTTCACACCGCTCTCCCGTTCTGCCTGTTTGAGAGGCTTGCCTGGAATGTATCCGCCCAGAGTGCGCACATGTTCGGTGACCAGTTCGTAAAATCGGCTCATTTTGGATGCTTATGATGACACGTTGCGATGGCGAGACACCATAGGAGAACGAGGCTGGGCGGCGGATTTCAGTTGTGCAACTTCTTGCAATGTCAGCGGACGGAATCTACCTGGCTCGACATCCAGCGCCAGAGGCCCATAGCGCACACGCCGAATCTTCTCGACGTGATGCCCGATTTCCTCGAACATCCGGCGGATCTGCCGGTTGCGGCCTTCGATCAGAGTAATTTCATACCAAGGATTAGGCGCGTCGCGGATCAGGCGGATTTTCGCGGGCGCTGTCTTGACACGCTTCTGCTCATCCGTGCCGATCGAAAGTCCCTGGCGTAGGCGAGCCAGTTTTTCTTCGGCTGGTTTGCCGCTCACTTTTACGACGTAAGTCTTTGGGACATGCGACGCGGCTTTCATCAAACTGTGTGCCAGGTCGCCGTCATTGGTGAGTAACAGCAAACCTTCACTCGCGTAATCGAGGCGGCCTACAGGATAGA
>QIAR01000182.1 GCA_003225595.1 Acidobacteriota bacterium
TGGAGCGAACGGCTTCCGCCAATGTCCGGGAACAATTTTCCTGGACGGCTGAGGCGGGCAACGTGGCGTCGCGAAAAATTTCATCGGCATTCATGCCAATGGGGGAGGCATAGCCAAGGATGTTTTTCGCCGCATGGTTTGACTGACGCACCAGTCCGTTCGTGTCGAAGAACAGCACACCCGAAGATAAGTTCGAGAGCACGGCGATATTGATATTCTCCGTCGCTTTAGCTCGCCGCCGCTCCATCTGTTGAAGGGCCGTCAGTTCGTGCTTTTGCTGCTTCAATTGCTGGATGACTGCATGATACGTGTGCACCGGGAACTTTTCCGCTGAAGACGAGGATTCGTGCAGCAAAGCCTGTTCCTCTGTGAGGCTGTGGCGCACGCGACGCACCATGAAAATACCTATGATGAAGGCCAATGCCGCCGCAAATAACAGGAGCACCATCCGAAGGAACAGCGGGTTTGTCAGGAGCTTCACATCAGTCCCCAGTACCAGTGAAGGAACTGGTTTCCAAAGAAGAAGGCGACCATGGCCATGCTGCCCAGGAAAACGCCGAACGGCATTTCGTAATGGCGGTAGACGACTCTTGCTGATTGCCAGGCACGCTTCCGTGCCGCTCCTGCGGTGGCATGCTGGCGCGCCATGAAACGGCGAGTCCGCTTGATCCAAACCACGAAAATGGTGCTCAGGCCAAAAACCGAGCCGGCAATCGAGGCGGTGAACAAGGTGAAAATCGTGAGTTTGACGCCGAGAAAAGCGCCTACCATCGCCATCAGCTTAACGTCTCCGAAGCCCATGCCTTGTACGCCGCGCGCCCGTAAATAGATCGCGCCGGCGCCATAAATGAACGAAGCACCGACTGCCGCACCAAGCAGGGCATCTAACAGCGAAAGTAAGTGCCACGAGACATCAGAACTCATCGGCAGGGGAACAACTCCCGGCAGCAGTTGTGAAGCCAGATCGTTCACCGGAACCAGCAGACTGAACACCAGCCCCAACCCAAGTCCGGTCAGCGTCAATTTATTCGGGAGGAGCTTGGTCTCCGCGTCGGTGAAAATCAGCCCGAGAAGCAGAAATCCGAACACGCAGTATTTCAGCATGGCAAGCGTCAGCCCGAAGTGCCAGTAACAGGCGAGAAACAGAGCGCCGGTAAGTAACTCGACAATCAGATAACGTGCCGAGATGCGTGCCTTGCAATGGCGGCATCGTCCGCGCAGCAGCAACCAACTCAGAACGGGCACATTGTCGTAGAAGGCAATCCATTGATTGCAGTTAGGGCAGGCAGACCGTGGACGGACGACCGACAAATCACGTGGCAACCGGTAGACACACACGTTCAGAAAGCTGCCAAACGCCAGCCCGAACACAAATATCGCCGCTGCCACAATGGGGTCCATCGTGCCTTGTCACTCGCTAAACGCAGGTTTGCCCTAGTGTTGCGTTGATTATACGGCGATGGTATGGCGTGGCCCCAGGTACCAAAGGTACTGTACTTTTGGCTGACGGGGCCACCCAAGACATTAACCGCAAGGTTCGCGGAGGAAATGCGCGGGGGTCTGCCTTGAAAAGGAAAAAGGGGCCAGAGTGACTCTGCGCCCCTTTGGTTAACCGCTCAGGATCTTTCCTACTCGGGAGTTTCCAGCTTCTGGCGTCCAGAATTCGGAGTCTGCGTGGTCGGCGTAACCGTCAGCGGACCCTGCAGAGTGAAATTCAACACAGTTTCCGAAGCCAGCTTGATCTGCTGACCCTTAGTGGCAGCCTGCACGCCCCCACCAAGGCCGCCGCCTGCCGCAGCGCCGATCGCGGCTCCCTTGCCGCCACCGGCGATTGCGCCAATAATCGCACCGATACCCGCTCCGGCGCCAACTTTCTCCGCCGTGTTCTTACCCCGCGAAGCGCCCTGACGCCGGTACTGGTCAGTCTGGATGTTGTAGTACTTGCCATTGACCGCGATGCGGTCCAATTGCAGCACCAGTAAGGACTGCCCCGCGAATTTGCCCGCACTCTTTACATCCACAATGTGACCTTCGACGTCATGCCCGGCAGGAATCGCCACATCCCCTTCGACTGCCAGAGGCGAGTCCAGAGTAGCGCGGAAACTCTGCCCAGGCTGGGCAGTTTCCGAGTCAATCGTATCCACTAGGCGCACTGCCAGCGTTGTCCCCGAAGGAACGGTGACCTTCTTGGGCGCCGGCGGAGGCGGAGGTGTAGCAGGTGTGGAGGGCGCGGCCGCATTTGATGCATTTGAGGCGGCAGACTCGGTCGGAGCAACGGGTGCGGCATTCGAGGCCGAACTCGGCAGGCTGCGAGTGCGTGGCCGGCTAGCCCGCGGTTTCGAAACCGGTTTGGGTTTTTCTTCCTCAACTGGCGGCTGGTTTTGAGACGCTTGGTCGGTTGCTGTTGGCGCGGCCGCCGCGACTTGCAGGTTGTTGACCACTTCCTTGACCCCTGGCACCGAGGACGCATAACGCGACGCAGCGGCACGTTCATTGTCGTTATCGACAGCGCCGGATAAAGTCACGACGCCGTTGGACGCGTCCACGTTCAGCGATTTTCCTTGCAGTCCAGAATCAGCATTCAGCCTCTCCTGCACCTGACTCTTGATCTGCGCGTCATTTGGAGCTTTGTTACAGCCCACGGCCAATCCCAAGACCGCGATGAAGAAAACTACCGATAGGTAGAGAGAAACCTTCGCCTTCATAGAATCACTCCTGATCAGTTGTACCCGTGGTTGCAGTTAGTTTAGATGCTGATGGTAGCCCGTTCTACGTAAAATTTGTGACGGCGAAATTCCTACGCCACTAAGGTTCTAACCCGAGATCACCCAACAAGTTGCGGCAGTACGGGATGGGCGCGAGCTATCCTCAGCTCGAGCGACTTCAGTCCTGGTGCAGGAACCTGTAATCCAGGATGGCGGCAACCAGCCCCACCCCCTCGGCCGGCTCGCGGCCTTCCTTGGAACGGACGATTCGCCCTTGGCAAAGCACGTTGCTCTTCTTCTGCCCAGAGATCGCTTCCGGCATCTCGAAGACCATTTCCACAAGAGCATTCAAGGGCAATGCTTCGGGTCCCTGGAAGAGGACACCCGACTGGCTGATGTTCTCAATTTTCCCCTCCGACCAGGTGCCCAGATTTCTAACTCGATAGCGCAACGGAATGTGCAGTTTCAAACGCCGGGCGCGCGGTACCCAGGACGATTTCTTCGAGTGCGATCGGCTACGAGCGACTGTCGGCTCCGGCATGGAGTGGTCTACACGCTCGATACGGCGCATCGTCTTCCAATCGTATTTGTACTCAGCCGCGCACAGGAGACACACCTGGTAATACTCGCCGTTGGCAGCGCGCCGGGGCCAGGAAAACTCGTGGGAGCAGCGGCCGAGCATGAGAACGTCCAAAATCTGAGGCATATCCTTCTTCACGCACGGTAATGCCGGGGGACAGCTCTGATCATCTAACGAGTGACCGAAAGTGTGTAGATTACTTTCGTGCAATTAAGTTCAGCCTGCCTGCGCAAAATCATAACAGCGCGAGGGTTACTGTGATTTTTATGACTCCACTTTCTGCACCCGTGGTCGCGAGCGGTCGGTGAGTCCAGCTGTGTGTATGATCACAACGTGCAAGACATAACAGCGTTCGTCCTGGCGGGCGGAAAGAGCACGCGCATGGGGAGAGATAAGGGCTTCGTTGAATTCCAAGGCCGCACGTTGCTCGATCACTCGCTTGAGCTGGCACGCGGGGTTGCGACGGAAGTTCTGATCGTGGGAGATCGGGAGAAATTCTCCACGTTCGCCTCTGTCGTGGAAGATGTGTTCCCAGATTGCGGTCCGCTGGGCGGGATTCATGCAGCATTGAAAACCTCACGCTCTGCGCTGAACCTGGTGATAGCAGTGGATTTGCCCTTTGTGGAGATCAGGTTTCTGGAGTATCTGCTCGAGCAAGCGCGAGCCACGACCGCGCTTGTCACCGTGCCACGGGTCGCCGGTGGATGGCAGCCCTTATGCGCCGTGTATCGGCAGGAGTTTGCGACCTGTGCCGAGCATGCGTTACAGCAGGGGAGGAACAAGATCGATTCACTCTTTTCTGAGGTAAAGACGAGAGTGCTGGAAGAAGACGAGCTCACGCAATCCGGCTTTTCGTCGAAAATGTTTCAAAACCTGAACACGCCAGAGGACTTGGAGAGAGCACGAACTGACCGCTAGTCCTTAGAAGTAGTCGTTAGCAGTAGTCATTGGCATTTTGCTCGTTGGCCATTAATCTTCAGAACCGAAGCCGACGTTAGTCGTTAATCACGGGTCATCAATCTTTAGACTCAAAGGCCCGTGTTCTGTAAAAATGGGAGCAGCGTTGCCGCTATTCCTGAAGTGGGGCTAACGCACCGCGAGCAGGACGCCGGAAATGGGGAGCCTGAAGCCCGACGGCTGAAGACCAACACCATTGACCCAACGACTAACCACTGGTTATGGGTACTAACGGAAACGAATCCCCGTACATCGCGTTCAAGGAAGTATCGAAATCTTTCGGGGACAATCGTGTCCTCGATCACGTGAGCTTTGACGTTATGCCGGGAGAAACGGTTTGCATCCTGGGCCGAAGCGGCGTAGGGAAGTCGGTCGCGCTACACCACATCATGGGATTTCTCAAACCAGATTCCGGGCGGGTGATTGTCGCTGCCGAAGACATTACTGATTATCCCGAAGAGGAACTGGAGCGGATCCGCAAAAAAGTCACGATGGTTTTCCAGAACGGCGCACTCTTCGATTCACTGACCGTTGGCGAGAATGTTGCTTTTCCCTTGCGCGAGCGCGGAGATCTTTCTGAGGAGCAAATTTTTCAGATTGTGGACGGGTTGCTAGACATGGTCGGAGTGAAAGAGATGCGCGACTTGTTACCCTCGGACCTCTCGACCGGCATGAAACGATCAGTCGCAATTGCACGCTCACTGGCAGCCCAGCCGGAATGTGTGCTCTACGACGAGCCCACGACGATGGTCGACCCTCTAATGGCGCAACTGCTTGGGGACCTGATCAAGCGGCTTAAAATTCAACTTCATCTTACGAGCGTAGTCGTAACGCACGACATGCGTCTGGCCAAAAAGCTGGCCGATCGAGTGGTGTTCCTGCACGAAGCGAAAGTGCTCTTCTTCGGACCTTACGACCAGATGGAGAAATGCCAGGAACCAATTGTGAAGGAGTTCCTGGAACTCGATGAACTGAAGCTGGAGGCGTAGGGATAGGTCGCGAGTCGCAGGCGGTAGGTGGCCGACTGGACTACAGGAATGCGCATTTGGCTTCGATGCCCCGGCTCTAAGATCTCCTACCTGAAACTGAGACCCGCAACGTGAATGCTACCTACACGCAAACCTGCTAGCTCCCACCTGCTACCGCCACTCGCCACACGACCTAGAATCCTTCCCGCACCAGGCGCTCTATCGTAATCGAGCTATTCGAGGCCTCGCCGCGCAGCATCTTCTCGACGTACTTCGCGATCATGTCCACTTCGAGATTGACCGGGTCGCCGCGTTTCAACGATTTGAGGTTGGTCATCTCCAAGGTGTGCGGAATGATAGCCAAGGTCACCCCCGCTTCTTCAATCTTCGCAACCGTGAGACTGATGCCTTCAATAGCGAGTGAGCCCTTGAAAATCACATAGCGCGCCAACTCGGGCGGGATCTCGATGCGCAGCCAGTAATCTTCCGCATCGGGAATTCTATCGAGCGCCAGAATTTTTCCAGTTCCGTCGACGTGTCCCTGGACTACGTGCCCACCGAAGCGGCCATTGGCGCGCATAGGAAGTTCAAGATTGACCAGCGCGCTGGGCTTGATTCGCGAAAAAGATGTGCGCTTCCAGGTTTCTTCGGCAAGGTCCGCAACAAAGGATTTGGGCGTGATCTCGACAGCCGTGAGACAGACGCCGCTGACGGCGATGGAGTCGCCCTTCTTCAATTCCTCCGTTACCTGTCGCGCTGCCACGGTGAGGCGGCGCTTGCCGTCTCCGTGGGCAATGCGCTTGATTTCCCCAACCTCTTCAATGATGCCTGTGAACATGGGCCTCCGAATACCCACATGATATCCCGTAGAGGGCACTCAGCATTTAGCCAGAAAACCGGGTGGACACTGCCTTGGGATCTTATGGCTCACGTCTTGTGGCAATTCCGATCCAGCTATTGAATAAACAACCCTTCCGATCGCCAATGCGATTTGCTGGCTGAATGATAGTTGCTGATTATTGAGCGCTTACTCCGCATATGGATCCCGCAGATATCCTTCCACCGCGAAGTCTTCGCCGAAACGATGGAGCTGAAGTGACTTTACGTAGGCGGCGTCGCTCATACGGCGGAATCCTGCGCCAGCCGCGAACGGAACCGAGCCGTCGCCGGCGAGAATCTTAGGTGCGTAATAGAGAAAAACTTTATCGACCAGGCCAGAGGCGAGCGCAGTCCAATTGACCATCGCGCCGCCTTCAATCAATACGCTAGTGACCTCCAGTTCTCCAAGACGGCGTGCAATTCCCGGCATATCGGGACGGCCGTCGGGCATCACCTGGGAAATCTGCTCCACTCGGATCCCCAGCGATCGCAATGCCTGCTTCCTGTTTTCTTCGGCGAAAGAGCAGAGCACCAGAACGTCCTCCTTCGCCGTCTTGACCACACGCGATCCATGGGGCAGCCGCAGGCGTGAATCGAGAATCACTCGTAAGAGCGGACGGCGACGAGGATGTCCGCTGCGATCCGTGAGCAATGGGTCATCGGCGATGATCGTGCCGACCCCGACCATAATCGCGTCGTGCTGGTGACGAAGTTCCTGGACATGAGCCCGCGCGGTTTCGCTGGTAATCCAACCGCCCGTCGCTCCGCCAGCTCCGAGTGCAGTGGGATTGTGCGACTCGGCAGGTGGCGGCGCAATCTTGCCGTCGAGGGTCATGGCGGCTTTAAGTGTGATCAGCGGGGTGCGGTGGCGAATGTACTTCGCAAAACTCTCGTTCAACTTTTTGGCTTCTTCCTCAAGCAGGCCAACCTCGACTTCCAAACCCGCAGCCTGAAGGCGCCCAAAGCCGCGTCCGCTGACCATCGGATTGGAATCGCGCATGCAAGCCACGACACGGCGAATGCCGGATGAGATCACGGCATCAGCACAAGGGCCAGTGCGGCCATGATGCGAGCAGGGTTCTAGATTGATGTAGAGCGTTGCGCCCCTCGCTTTTTCGCCCGCCTGCTCGATGGCGAGGATCTCAGCGTGCTTGATGCCATCGTAGGTGTATGTGCCGCTGCCGACTATGTTGCCGCTGTCATCCACGATCACGGCGCCGACGTTTGGATTGGGAGAAGTCAAACCAATGCTGGAACGAGCGAGCTCAAGGGCCCGGAGGAGGAAGGCTTCGTCAGTGCGCTGGTCGGGCATCGAGACGTTATTCACTGTGGAGACACCTTCTGTTGCGCAGCGGCGCAAGCTCCACCACTGTAAAAGCTTGGCAATCAGACACTAGCGCATAGATGCTTCTGAGGGACGCCATGACTTCAGCGATGCCATAGAGCCCTCAGTGGAGTCGGGCTCTACGGTGCAGGCTAAAGAATAGGCAGCTCCGCCGTGGGAGACATGTCTTTCAAGCGTGCCGCACAATGAGAGATTTTATTGCTTTCGAGGCGGAAAGAAGAAATCGGCATCGTCATCCGGTTCCGCTAGGGCCGCACCGCTACGACCTTTGGGCCCACGCTGCACGGGTACTAACCGCTCCGCATAGGGATCTCCTGGAGGCTGAGGCTTCGGACGGCGGAGACGACGCAACCATTCCAGCAAAACCTGTGGTAGCGAACGACGTGCACGCGACGCACTCATAGCAATCACCTTTTTCTTCTTCGACACCAAAGCTCGCCACGTGCTTTCCCCATGTCCCTGTGCCCCTGTGGCAATGAAGTCTTAAGCGAACAGCGACTCCACAAATTCTTTCGGATCGAACGGCAGCAGGTCCGCGGCCTTTTCACCTACGCCGACATAGCGCACCGGCACGCCCAATTCGCGCGAGATTGCGACTACGACGCCACCCTTGGCCGTTCCGTCTAATTTAGTAAGTACGATTCCGGTTACGCCCGCCGATTGCGTGAACAAGCGCGCCTGCTGCAATCCATTCTGACCGGTGGTGGCGTCCATCACTAGCAGAGTTTCATGCGGCGCGCCGGGAATGATGCGTTGGGCAGTGCGGCGCATTTTTTCCAATTCCGCCATCAAGTTGGTCTTCGTATGCAAGCGGCCCGCCGTATCGACGATCACATAATCAGTGTGACGAGCACTCGCGGACTGGAGGGCGTCATAAAGCACCGCCGCAGGATCGCCGCCTGGCTGAGTCTTGATCACCTCGGTGCCAGTTCGTTCACCCCAGATTTCGAGCTGGTCGATGGCCGCTGCGCGGAAAGTATCCGCCGCGCATAGCAGGGCGGTCTTGCCATCCGAACGGAACACCTGCGCCAGCTTGCCAATCGTAGTGGT
>QIAR01000181.1 GCA_003225595.1 Acidobacteriota bacterium
GATTTTTTTCTTCCACTCCTGGTCTTTGTCCGACGCAGCGTCATCCTTTTTAGGCTTGGGCTGCTTGGCATCCGCACTTTGTGCGGATTCGTCGGGCTTTGCCTCAGAGTCAGTGGAACTGGTGTCAGCGGGTTTGGCCTCGGCTTGTCCGACGACGCTGAGATGCTCAGTCTTGGGCAAGTTATCGTTGTCGAAATGCTTGGCCGCGGGGGCCTTCTGCGCTCTTTCTTTGCGTGCTTCGCGCGCGTAGTCACCGAGCGTTTGCGCGCCGGCAAATGCGACCGTCAGAAGTAGCAGAATCGTTCCACCAAGCCATATAGCTGCGATGCGCTTCATAGTTCCCATCCTTAATTTAAGAAATACATATTCCAGGTTCCACTCCGGACTCGCAACTGATACCAAAGCTCCTTGCTTTTCACTTTGCTCAGGGCACGCGGCTCAAACGCCGTGTAACGCTTGAACCTTCG
>QIAR01000183.1:0-10342 GCA_003225595.1 Acidobacteriota bacterium
CCGCTACATCCAGCATAGTGCCCGCGTACTCTTCGTTGTGGGGCGGGCGAACCAGCAGGAGCGGGCGCAGATTCTGGACGCGATCTTCGACCTCTCCCGCGAGGAAATCGTCAAGCGCGTTCAGGCAGGCACACTCAACAAAACCGTCTTAGCCGCCTACGACTATGTCCATGACATCTTTCTGGGTAGTGAAGAAGCGCAGCGCCCGGCGATGCCATCACAGGGGAAGCTATCCGCCTGAATGTGAGCGTCAGCGGCAATTTCCAGACGTAGGGATCGACTTGGACGCCAGCTCTGGCGTGATCGCATTTCTAGCCCACATCTCCTTTTTGAAGTCCCCACTGCCCGACGGCTGGCGAAGCACGCGGTACTACTGGCTGCTCCTGGCGGAAGGGCATCTGAACCGGCGGCAGTTCGGAGCGATGCTGGGCCGGATCGCGCTGCTACCGCTACGGACGGGATAGAGATCTGGTGCCAAGGCAGCAGCTGAATCTGTCTACTGCGGGGTTGGGGTAAGGAGAGGTGTTGCAAAAGCGGGATGGAATCTGGGCCATTTCGGGCTTGTGCTGGTGCGGATGGCAGACCGTCGGGAGTGCTCCCGATGAAAAACCGTTTCACAGTGTCGCGAACAGGCGAGACGGGTATACTATGTTGCGGTTTTCGAGATCAAAAAGGAAATTCGAGTTTGGTATGTGAACAGAGTATGGCACCCTTTGAATCCTTGGTTCGACCCAGCAGCGAAGGTGATGCCGAGGCAATGGATCGGTTCGCAGTTATGATACAAGGCTCTGCCGGCTGTGGACCTCATTCGCAGCCACGCATAACCCTCCTCGGCAAGACCTACAGCCGACACTCGGAAGTTTCAACCTACCGCATCGAAACTTCGTCCGGTCTCAAGTATGTTGTCGCAAAACGAATCTGTGACCCCAATCCAAGGACACCACAGTCGTTTCACACCGAGTACAGTGCGTTAGAGAAGATACGGCAACTCGCAGGTGCCAGTCTGGTCGATAGTTTCCCAGATCCGCTTTTCGTTTCGCAGGAGCAGATCGTCTTGAGCATGGTTCCCGGTGCCCCTCTGGACAAAAAACTGAAGCAGACTGCGAACGCGCTGACCGGATGGTTCAGCATAAAGCGCATGAGGAATACAGGTCGCCAAATCGCCGAATGGTTGGGGAGGTTTCATGAACTCACCCGCTGCGAGGATATCGGCCACGAGCACGGGAAATATGCGGCCCAACTGGAGAGTCTCATTGCCAAGTGCGAAACTCTCGGCGTGGCGGGGCCTGGGCTTCGACGGGTTGGAGACGCCACGCTTCAGCTCAGCCGTGCTCTTGCATCCTACTCCATGCCCGCTGCGGCGAATCATGGGGACTTTATTCCGCAAAATATCCTGTTTCACAATGGCAAACTCGGTGTGATTGATTTTGCCAGCTACAGTCAACGCGCCTCCGTCTACCAGGATATTGCACATTTCGTGGGTTATCTGGTGCTCCTCGGCGGCAAGCCCACATATTGCAAAAAGCCGCTGGATGTCCTCGCCTCCACTTTCCTCGCCAGCTATCCCCTTTCTCTCAATGAGAGGCTTCTGAGGCCTTACTTGATTAGAGCAGTGTTGCGCCTGATTTGCGACGGTAAGCCGGCTTCCAATTATCTGCGCAGAGTTCAAAATCGAAATGTGAGCGGTTGGTTGCTTCGCCTTGCGGATGTGCACGAAAGGCTGCCATTCAGCATTTAGTCGCGAGACTCAATGTGAAATCTGAGTTCGAAGTTGTCCGTTACGACCTCGAAAAAGACGACTACCGCAGTGCTGCCAATTACGCTGAAAAGCGCTATATGGGGAGTGCCAACGAGTACAAGAAGCGAGTCATGAGTAACGCCTACAAGAGCCTAATTGGGCCCCTAGCGGGAAAGCGGATTCTGGATGTTGGATGTGGCACGGGGAGAGGCATCGCCGACTTCGCCAGCGAAGCACAAATCGCAATCGGAACGGACGCCTCGCAGGACATGCTCACTATTGCAGCCCGAAAATTGGGTGGTCAGCTCGGGACAGGCTTCGTCCGGTCCTATGCGCAGCAGTTGCCTTTTCCATCTGACTACTTCGATTTGGTGACGACACTTAATTTTCTCCACCTTTTTAGTCTCGACACCCAGAGAGGCATGGTTGCTGAAATGAAACGAGTGGTGATACCGGGTGGAATCATCATTCTGGAATTCGACAATGCCTTACAGGGACTACTGCTCGGTATGTGCAAGCGTTGGTTAGGTCGGGAACGGGGTGCCACGCCGCGCGAGATCCGCTATGTCATCGGAAACGGCTGCACCGTCCTGAAGATCTACGGCGCGGTTTTTCCTCTCGTTTGGAGGGCTTTCCATCACTTCTCAGGCCTGTTTACTCAGGTGGAGAAAGTCTCGTATCACCCGCCTCTCAATCGCCTCAGTCATCGCGTGTTTTACAAATTGCGGAAAGATCTTAGTTTATTAAAATCATAGATCCCCCGCAGCGCGTACTCACAACGTGTATACCTTTCGGTCGGGGAAAAAGCACTTTCCACTCTAGGCAAAGAGTGAGATCTGATTCCGGATTCCGAAGCTTACGAGCGGCGTGTCGCGTCGTGATGGTGGATCAATCTGAAGAACTCGTCTCGCGAAAGCACAGTCTTATTCTCAAACACTTTCGTGACAGCATTGAGTACGGAACTGGCATCTAGATTTCCGAATAGAGCCATGTCCGACGGCGGGTCCTCGTCATCTGAAGAAGCTGGTTGTTGAACAGCGCCCCGGCGTTGTCCGGAGAGAATCAGAAGCAGCTCCGACAAAGAGGCGCGGTCTTCTCGCGAAGTGTCTGTAAAAGCAATTCCCATCCCCAGACAGGGATAAGTAACCCTGACGGTACCCTTGACCTGGAATCGGATTCCGTTCGCTTCGATGAGAAGGTTCAATTTAGTGCCGGGCGCGGAGGTTGCCGTCATTTCCACGTAGCAGCCACCGAAACTGATGTCGGTCACTCGAGCAAATGTACGGACTTCGCTGCCGTGGGTTCGGAATTCGACAGTGCCTTCGCATTTGTAGCGCGTATTATTTCGTTTGTCTCCGGGAAAAGAGGGGGCTGTTGTCTCTTTCGGTGTTGCAGCCGGAGCTGATCTCCAGGAAGGTTCCAGGCGCGCTAAAGGTAGGTTCAACCGCTTCAGCATGTCGACGTACAACTGACGATAGCTTTCGGAGTCGCTGGCTGTTTTATCCAGTTCGCGTCGGCGGTTGTCGTCGACGGTAGCTTCCCCCAACGACTTCTCGGGTTCAAAGCGATGGTCCATACGTAGCTGTGTTTCGCCCTCAGGACGGGCGTTTCGACTAATCGTAGCGAATTGTTCCAACCGCCACTAATTACCAAAGGCATTTGCCTGCCAGAACCATAGGTATCCTAATTTTTGGCCCTGTTCTAGCGCGGTTCAAGGCTTGCTTTCGCCATGGTGGGGCTTTCCGGGAATTGCCTCCGCCTGCTAACTGGAACTCAGCCGACCGGATTTCTTGGAGAGACGGAGGGTTTTGTCTTCGGGGAACCTGCGTTATATGCTCGGGGCGTGCAGCGCTCGCTTACGCCGAATCGGTCCCCGACGGTAGGTTTGCTCTCAGGCCTGATAATTACTCTGGCTGCCGTAGTAGCCTACTCGTGGTACATCACTCTGCAGATCGCCGGGCTGCGAGAGTTGCAGAGCGATCTAGCCGACCGGAATCGCAAAGATTCACTCCAGCTGCTGCGTGTTCAGAACGATCTGAACTCGCTCGCGCTTGCCATGCGCGACATGCTCGACAACGACGAGCCTTACCCGCTCACGGCCTGGTCGGCTCAATTCCAGCGTATCCGGGAGGACCTGGACGATGCGCTCCGGCGGGAGGAACAAGTCGCCGTTGCCCGCCGCACGCCAGAGCAGAGACAATATCTCGGCAACTCACTAGCACAGTTCTGGGATGCAGTCGACCGCACCTTTGCGCTCGCGCGAGACGGCAAGGAGGATGATGCACGCGCACAAATTCGGCTATCGCTGCAGGCGCGGCAGGCGGCACTCAGCACCGCAGTAGCTAGACTGCTGGTCCAGAACAACGAAAGGGAAGAACAGGCGGCGTTGAGAATCGGCCAGATCTACGATCGAGTCCAGCGCCAGGTTTACATTTTTCTGACCGCGACGCTGGTAGCAATTCTGCTCACGAGTTTTTACATGATCTATGCAAATCGGCGGCTCTTCGCGCAGCTCGCTGCGCTATCCGAGCAGCGAAGTGAACTGGCACAAAAGCTGATCGCGGCACAAGAATCCACACTGCTCTACATCTCCCGGGAACTGCATGACGAGTTTGGCCAGATCCTCACCGCGATTGGCTCCATGCTGAGCCGCGCTGGAAATCACGTACCCGAGGGATCACCGCTCCGCTCCGAGCTGCGCGAAGTCTGCGAGATCGCGCAATCAACGCTGGATAATGTCCGCAGCCTGTCACAGGCGTTGCATCCCGTTATGTTGGACGAGGCCGGTCTCGAAAGCGTCGTCGACTGGTACATCCCTGTGGTGGAAAGGCAAACCCGGCTTGTCATATCCTACGAAAAATCAGGAACGCCTTTTCCCGTGGATGGCAGCGTCGGCGTGCATATTTACCGCGTGTTGCAGGAAGCCCTGAACAACGTGGCCCGGCATTCAGGTGCTGGCCAAGCTTGGGTACGCCTTCGATTCCTACCTGACGCCCTAGAACTCGAGGTAGAGGATCGCGGCAAGGGATTCGTTGCACACTCCGCGAAGCATGGCATCGGTCTAGTGGCCATGCGCGAGCGCGCAGAACTGCTGGGCGGGAGGATTGATTTCTTGCAGCCTCCTGAAGGCGGCACACTGGTACGCTTGAGAGTCCCCCGAGAGATACTTGGTTCGCATGTCAGATAAGATTTCCGTCTTACTTGTTGACGACCACAGCTTGGTACGCCGTGGATTTCGGCGCATGCTCGAGGACGCACCTGACATTCTGGTGGTCGGCGAAGCTAGCGACGGCGCTGAGGCGATCCGGTTGGCCCAGGAGCTCCGGCCGCGACTAATCGTCATGGACTGCGCGTTGCCAGGCATGAGCGGATTGATCGCAACCCGCCGTATTCTCGAAATGCATCCGCAAATCGCTATTCTGATGTTGAGCATGCATTCCGAGGACACCTGGGTGCGGCAGGCGCTCGACGCAGGCGCCCGCGGATACATTCTGAAAAATGCCGTGGATTTGGAGCTCGTGACCGCCATAAGGCGAGTGGCGGCGGGCGAGACCGTGCTTGATCCCCAATTATCTCGCCCAGCGGTTCTAAAAGGTGAGCGAGATTACGGTCTCACCGTGCGTGAGCTCGAGATCCTGCAACTCATTGTCGACGGTAAGTCGAATAAAGAGATTGCAGCTCAGCTCGACCTCAGCGTGAACACCGTGGCTGTCCATCGCGCCAACATTATGGACGCACTCGGGATTCACAAAACTGCCGAACTCGTTGTCTATGCCATCCGTAACGGACTGGTGAACCTTCCGTGAACCGCCGGTCCTTTCTGCTGGCGCTTGCCGGCCTGGCGTCCACTCCGGGTCTGCGACTGGTTAATGCGTTGGCAGCACCTGCACCGCGAACGTCTACGCTGAGTCTCCGGCTGGTCGATGTTACCTCGCAAGCGGGCATTCAGTTTCATCACAACAGTGGCGCCTACGGAGGCAAATTCCTTCCGGAAACCCTGGGCTCCGGATGCGCCTTCCTGGACTATGACCGTGACGGTTGGCAGGACATTCTACTGGTTAACGGCATGGACTGGCCCGGGCACAAACGCCAGCGCAGCACTCTGCGCCTATACCGGAACAATCGTGATGGCAGCTTCTCCGACGTGACCCGCAAAGCCGGTCTTGATGTCGAAATGTATGGAATGGGGGTCGCTGTCGGGGATTACAACAATGACGGCTTTCCCGACATCCTGATCACCTGCGTCGGCCAGAATCGTCTTTTTAGAAACACAGGGAAGGGAACTTTCGTCGACGTTACCCGCTCAAGCGGTTTGGCCGCAAGGCAGAGCTTCAGCACTTCGGCGCTCTGGTTTGATTTTGATCGTGATGGCCTGCTCGACCTGTTCGTGTGTAACTACGTGAAGTGGTCGCCAGAGCATGACGTATTCTGCAGTCTCGACGGCAAGCACAAGTCCTACTGCACCCCTGAAGCCTATCGCGGCGAGACCTGCTGGTTGTTTCGCAACCGCGGCAATGGAACTTTTGAAGATGTCACGGCAACCAGCGGGATTTTCGATAGCAGCTCGAAGTCGCTCGGTGTAGCCATGCTTGATTACGACCAGGATGGCTGGCCTGATCTACTGGTCGCCAATGACACGCAACCTAATAAGTTGTACCGAAACATGCGCAACGGAACCTTCAAAGATGCTGCGGTCGACGCCGGGATCGCATTCAGTGCTGAGGGAAAGGCCCGCGCCGGCATGGGCGTGGATGCGGCGGATTTCGACAACTCGGGCACCAGCGGCGTGGCCATCACCAACTTCGATAACGAAATGATTGGACTTTATGGGGCTCTCGGCAACGGCACCTACGAGGATGTGGCGATGCAGGCTGGCGTCGGGCCTATCTCAAAGAACACGTTGGGATTCGGATGCGTTTTCCTCGACGCCGATCTGGACGGCGCATTGGATCTGCTAGTTGCGAACGGTCACATCGACGAGACGGTGCGGAACATCCGCGGTAACGTTGGCTACGCTCAACCCCCGCAGCTTTTTCTCAACAGTGGAAAACGAACATTTCGCGACGTGGCTGCCGAAGTTGGCGACGGCTTCAGTCAGCCCAAGGTGGGACGTGGTCTGGCTTATGGCGACTTTGACCGAGATGGCGATGTCGACATCCTCATTACCACCAACAACGGAGCCGGCTTCCTGTTCCGAAACGACCAACTCGCCGGAAACCGGAGCATCCGTTTCCACCTGGTTGGCACGAGCTCCAACCGCGATGCGATCGGAGCGACGGTGCGCATATTCCACGATGGCTCGAGCCAATCACGCCTCGTTAGGGGTGGATCCAGCTACCTGTCTCAATCGGAACTTCCAGTAACGTTCGGGCTTGGGAAACGTGACAGAATCGACCGCGTGGTGATCCAATGGCCAAACGGAAAGATCGAAGAGTATAAGAATCTGGCGGCTGGCCGAGCCTATGAATGCATCGAGGCCAAGGGAATCACTCCCCTGTCAGGCTTCTAGTATTTTTCTGGTATTGCGGTCGAAATGCTGGCGAGGAACTTCTCCGCCGGGCATCACCGAGCAGGCTGTGGAAGACTGCGCCGTATTAGACATATTCCATGTCTCAAGAAGAACAATTTCCATGTGTAGCGAGTCGAAATTTCATTGTGTCTCCTGCTTTCCTCCGGTAAACCACTTAGAAGCATCACTGCCGGACTGGCACCCGGTTTGCTCATGAGTGCAATCGCCCTTCGTCATTCCCCAGGAGCATCATGAAACAAAAAACGGCCGTGCTCGTTCTCTTGACCCTGGTGCTGGCAATCGCGCCGCTGGTGCTCGCTCAACAGCCGGCGCCGAACGCCAGTCCTGGCCCGACTGTGGAGCCGTCGGCCAAGCCGGCCATTGCTTACTCCGAAATGCAGAAGCCAGTGCCCGAGCCTGTGCCGCAGCCCGCCCCGGAACCGGTTCCGCCAAGCAAACAACAGCAGCAGCCCGAAGATCGCCAGTCGCAGCAACGGGAAGCGCAACCATCCGCCTCGCAAGCTCAACAAGATGCGGCCCGTACGCTGAATGGAACTATAGTTAAGGACGGCGAGCGATTCGTGCTCAGGACGCCCGATAGCGTGAATTTCCAACTTGACGACCAGGAACGGGCAAAGAAATACGAGGGCACGGAAGTCAGAGTCACTGGCAGTGTCGACGCCGCCACCCACACGATCCATGTCCAAAAGATCGAGCCCATTACCTAAAGCTGGGTTCTCTGGGGGAGGGCACGAGCGTTCCCTCCCCTCCTTGCTTAGACCTGCGCTTGTAGAGACGTAGCTTGCTACGTCTCAGGCTCATTGTAAGCTCGCTATTTCGGCTGCAGCTTCTTTCGGATGCGCCGCACTTCGATGAACGTCAACGATGTCGTTACCGAAATCAGACAGCCGAACATAATGAGCACAATGGTGTCCATTTATGCGGTCTCCCTATCCGTGTGGCTCATCGCCAAAACTAGGTGATCAGGACCGGTGATGCTGGAACTGAGCGTTTTAATGCCTGCATTATACGGATTTTCGGGGCTTTCTCCTCGTCCCTGACGTGGTTCTTACTGGTACTGGCAGTTCCAAACGTTCTGATTCACGTATAATGTTCGTCCGTGCCTAAGTACTCCATCGTCGTCCCTCTCCATAATGAGCAGGAGAATGTCATGGACCTCTACGACCGCCTGAAGGCGGTGATGGAGGCGAGCGGTGAGAGTTTCGAGATCGTTCTCGTCGATGACGGGTCGCGCGACGGAACTTTCCAGTTGCTGCGCGAAATTGCTGCTGTGGATAGCCGGATCACGGTCGTCAAACTGCGCCGCAACTTTGGCCAGACTTCGGCCCTGGCCGCCGGCTTCGACCACGCACGCGGTGAGTACATCATCGCCATGGACGGCGATCTCCAACATGACCCGTCTGACATCCCAGTTTTCCTGGAGAAGATTGCGGAAGGCTACGACATTGTCAGCGGTTGGCGCAAGCGCCGCACCGACAATCTCTGGCTGCGCCGGATACCGTCCCACTGTGCCAACTGGCTGATGGCCAAATTGAGCGGCGTGGATATCCACGACTTCGGCACCACCTTCAAGGCCTACCGGCGTGAAATCCTCGAGCAGGTGCCGCTCTACGGCGAACTGCATCGCTTCATCCCAGCACTGGCCTCCTGGCATGGGGCTTCTATTATCGAGGTCCCTATTCGCAACGTGAACCGCGAACGCGGCACGTCGCATTATGGAATCTCGCGCACAATCCGGGTTTTCTTCGACCTGATTACCATCCGATTTCTGTTGCGCTATCTCTCGCGGCCGCTGCATTTCTTTGGGACTGTGGGCATGGTCAGCATACTCGGTGGATGTGGAATTGCGGTCTGGCTGGCTCTGGAGAAGCTGCTACATCAAGCTGACGTGATGACCAAACACGGCCCGCTTATGATCTTCACCGCGGTGCTGCTGCTTGCCGGACTGAACATGCTGGCCATCGGTCTGCTTGGTGAGATGCAGGTGCGTCATTATCACGAACCGGCGCGACGCGCACCGTATTCTGTTGACCGCATCCTCCGTGCCCAAAGCGAAGAGCACACCATCTCGGAGTAACTCCTCGAACTCTTCTGCGTCATCCCGAACGGCCTTCATGAGGGATTTGGCTTGTGGCGGCAGCCATTTCAAACGCCGTTGCCTAAACACGAAGCATCCCTCGCGCTGACTATTACCCTGAATCCTAGGGGAAGCGGACCTCCTAGCGGCCAAGCCGATAACGAGGGGTTATAATGCCCTGTTTGCCTCTATGGAACGAGCTACCCAGTATGAATTGCGCCTCGCCAGTCGCATGTCGCGGTTGGGCACTGAAACTGCGTTTGAAGTACTGAACAAAGCCCGTGCTCTGGAGCGCGAGGGAAAAGAAATCATCCACCTGGAAATTGGCGAGCCCGACTTCAGCACTCCCGAGAACATCATCGACGCGGCAATAGAGGCCTTGCATCAGGGCTGGACCCACTATGGGCCATCCGCCGGCCTTCCCGAGTTGCGCCAGACCATCGCTGGATATATCAGCCAGACCCGCGGCGTGAAGGTCACGAGCGACGAAGTGGTCGTCGTCCCCGGTGGCAAGCCTGTTATTTTCTTCACTATTCTTGCGCTTGTTGATGAAGGGGATGAGGTCATCTATCCCAACCCCGGGTTTCCGATTTACCAGTCAATGATCGACTATATGGGCGGAAGCGCTGTCCCGATTCGTCTGCGTGAGGACCGCGACTTCAGCCTCGACGTGGACGAACTCGCCTCACTGATCACCGATCACACCAAGCTGATCATTCTCAATTCGCCACATAACCCCACTGGCGGTGTGCTCAATAGGCAGGAAATTCACGATATCGCCGATGCGATCGGCGACCGCAATGTCATGGTCCTCTCCGATGAGATTTACAGCCGCCTGATTTTTGAAGGCGAGCACTTCTCCATCATGTCCGTGCCCGGTTTCAAAGATCGCACCATTCTGCTCGACGGCTTCTCGAAAACCTATGCCATGACGGGTTGGCGCATGGGCTACGGTGTGATGCGGGAAGATCTCGCCACTCACATCACGCGGCTGATG